>JAISSA010000217.1 GCA_031273365.1 Synergistaceae bacterium | reverse complement strand
GCTGCCGGAGTTTATGCAGGGGCTTTTGCGGGGCGGCGGGATCCTTTCTTATCTGGAAAAGAAGATCGAAGAAATGTAAGGCTGGAATAAAATCTTTATTGTGGAAGTGGTTTCACGGGTGTTGGCAGATGCCGATCGATGTTATATTCTACGAGGAGGAATACCGGATGAGTGCACTGTTTGATTTGAAGGGCAAGGTTGCCGTCGTCACGGGCGCCCGCAAGGGGCTCGGTTTCGGCATGGCGGAGGGGCTGGCGGAAGCGGGGGCGGACATCGTCGGGGTCGGGCCTGTCGCGATGCCGGAGCTGGAAAAAAGCGTGACGTCCCTGGGCCGCAGGTTCCTGTACGTGGAGGCGGACCTGACCTCGCAGGACAGGATCCCCGCGATCGTGGGCGCGGCGGTGGAAAATTTCGGCGGCGTCGACATCCTCGTCAATAACGCCGGGATCGTCCGGCGCGCGGACATGCTCGATTTTACCGAAAAAGACTGGGACGACGTCCTCAGCATCAATCTCAAGACCGTGTTCTTTCTCTCGCAGGCCGCAGCGCGCAGGATGGAGCGACAGGGACGGGGGGGAAAGATCGTGAGCGTCGCGTCGATGCTTTCCTTTCAGGGGGGGATCCGCGTTCCCTCCTACACCTCAAGCAAGAGCGGCGTCGCGGGGCTGACGAAGCTCATGGCCAACGAGCTGGCGAAGTTCAACATCCAGGTCAACGCCATTGCGCCAGGCTACATGGCGACCGACAACACCGAGGCGCTGCAAAAGGACCCCGTCCGCAGCGTGGAAATTCTCGCCCGCATCCCCGCCTCGCGCTGGGGGACGCCCGACGACCTCAAGGGGACGGTGATTTTCCTGGCCTCCAGGGCGTCGGACTACGTCACGGGCCACACGCTGGCCGTGGACGGCGGCTGGCTCGCGCGATAGAGGAGGACTGACGCGATGATACGCAAATATGAGGTGCTTCAAAAAATCGAGGACACGGGAGTCGTCGGCATCATCCGGGTGGACGACGTCGAGTACGGAACCATGGCGGCAGAGGCCATCTTTGATGGGGGCATCCCCGTGATCGAGGTCTCCATGACCCACAGGGGAGCCATAGAGATCATGGCGCAGATGACGGCGCGTCTGAACGCTCGCGGCCTGCTCCTGGGGGCCGGGACGGTCGCCGACTCCGAGACGGCGCGGGCCTGTATCCTGGCCGGGTCGGAGTTTATCTTCGCCCACTGTTTCAGCGAGGACGTGGCGCGCGTCTGCAACCGCTACGGCGTGCCCTACATTCCCGGCGTGGGAACGGTCACGGAGATCATGAGGGCCTTCGAGTGCGGCGTGGACGTCGTGAAGGTCTTTCCCGGAGAGGTGCTGGGCCCGCAGTTCGTCAGGGCGGTTCGCGGTCCGCTCCCCAACGCGAGGATGCTGGCGGTCGGCGGCGTTTCGTCCGGGAACCTGGAGAGCTGGTTCAGGGCGGGCGTCGTCGGCGTGGGCCTGGGTTCCGCCCTGACGAAGCCGGACGGCAGGACGGGAACGCGCGAGACCATCGGGGCCGCGTCCCGGGACATCGTCGCGAAAATCGCCGCGATACGGTCGGAAAAAGGAGCATGAACCCCGGGGGCGCTGGGATACGTCCCCCTGCCCCTCTGAATCTGGATATTTGAATCTAAGCAAAGGAGATATGGTTTATGAGCGGATACGTGCAGCGGTACCTGGAGCAGGTGGAGAAGATCGCCGGCTCTGTCGACGAGCGGCAGGTCGAAAAGATGGTCGCAATATTGCGCTCGGTCCGGGAGGCCGGCGGACGCCTGTTTTTCCTGGGCGTCGGAGGCAGTGCGGGCAGCGCTTCGCACGCGGTCAACGACTTTCGCAAGATCTGCGGTTTTGAGGCCTACGCCCCGACCGACAACGTATCCGAGCTGACCGCCAGAACCAACGACGACGGCTGGGAGTCTGTTTTTGCGGCATGGCTGAGGGGCTCCAGACTGCGCAGGGAGGACGCGGTTTTCGTCTTCTCGGTGGGAGGCGGCGACAGGGCGAAAAACATCAGCGTCAACATCGTGAACGCGCTTGTCCTTGCGCGCGAAACCGGCGCTTCCATTCTGGGAGTGGTGGGCAGGGACGGGGGCTATACCGCCGAGGTCGCTGACGCGTGCGTCCTGATTCCGAGCCTGGACGCGGAGATGGTGACGCCGCTGGTGGAGTCCTTCCATGGCGTAATCTGGCATCTTCTGGCAGCTCACCCCGACCTGAAGGTCAACGAGACGAAATGGGAAAGCGTGAGGCAGGCATGTCCGCAATAAAGGACTTAAAAATAAAGATTTTCATGGACGGCGCGGATATCGGGTCCATCGAAAATTGCCGCTTCGACTTTCCATTTATAAAGGGCTTCACCACCAACCCGACGCTCATGCGAAAGGCCGGGGTCTCGGATTATGAGGCTTTCGCCCGGCGGGCCATCGAGGCCGCAAAAGGGCTGCCGATATCCTTCGAGGTCTTTTCGGACGAGTTCGACGATATGGAGAGGCAGGCCCGCATCATCGCCTCGTGGGGGACAAACGCATACGTAAAAATCCCCGTTACGAACACGGGAGGGGAAAGTTCCTGCCCGCTGATAGGAAAACTCTCAGGCGACGGGATACGGGTCAACGTCACCGCGATGCTGTCGCCAGGTCAGGCCAGGGGGGCCGTCGCGGCACTCGACAGGGACGTTCCCGCGATCGTCTCGATTTTTGCGGGCCGGGTCGCCGACACGGGGCGCGACCCGGTCCCCCTCATGAAGGATTGCCTCGCCCTGCTGGAGGCGCACCCCAGAGCGGAGTTATTGTGGGCCAGCCCGAGGGAGCTTCTGAACATCATGCAGGCGGACGAGGCGGGATGCCACATCATAACGGTCACGTCCGACCTCATGGCGAAGCTGAAGCTGGTGGGGAAGGATTTGGAGGAATTTTCCCTCGAAACGGTGAAGATGTTTTATAATGACGCCCGTGCGGCGGGTTTCCGCCTGTGAAAGGCAGGCGTGCTCCGCCCCCCTGAGCTTCCAAATTCTAAGGGGGTTTCAGGGGGGCCAGTGAGCCCCAGGGGCGAACGGGCGCGGGAACGCGTTCCCCTGCCCCCCTGAGCTTCCAATGTGGAGGAGTTTTGTTTATGCGCGTAACGGTGGTCGGCGGCGCGGGTTTTATCGGGAGTCATGTCGTCGGAAGGTTGTTGAAAGAGAATATCGCGGATGCCCTGACGGTCTATGACAATTTTTCCTCCGGGACAGAGGCTCACCTGTCCCGTGTCGGAGGCGATTCCCGCCTTACCGTCCTGCGCGGCGACGTCAGGGATATCGACGCTCTGACGGGCGCCATCGCGTCGTCGGATCAGGTGTGGCATTTTGCCTCCAACCCGGACATCGCCAGGGCCATGACGCACCCCGACGTCGATTTTTGGGAGGGCACATACCTCACGAACAACGTCCTGGAGGCCATGCGGCTAACGGGCGCTGAGGAACTGATATACGCCTCGGGCAGCGGGGTTTATGGGGACGTCGGACCTGTTGAAACGGGGGAAAATCACTCTCCTCTGCGTCCCGTGTCGACCTATGGGGCCTCGAAACTGGCGGGGGAGGCGTTGATATGCGCTTACTGCCATATGTTCGGCCTGCGGGCACGGGCGTATCGTTTCGCCAACGTCGTCGGGCCCGGACAGACCCACGGGGTCGGCTTCGATTTCCTTCGGAAGCTGCGCGCGGACCCCGGGAAACTGACCATTCTCGGGGATGGCACGCAGAGCAAGTCGTATATCCACGTGGAGGACGTGATCGACGCCATTCTGGCGTCGGCCCGGCACGCGGAAAGGCCCTTTGACGTTTTCAACGTGGCGACGGGGGATTACATTACCGTCGCGGAGATAGCCGATCTTGCCGTCGAGGCGATGGGCCTGGAGAAGACGCTTTACGAGTACACGGGCGGCAACAGAGGCTGGCAGGGCGACGTTCCCGTCGTTCGTTTCGACCTTTCAAAAATTTACGCGACCGGCTGGAAAGCCCGGATGGGCTCGCAAGAGGCCCTCCGATCCGCCATGCTCTCGATGAAAGAGGAGTTGTAGTTTCAGAGTGTGCAGCGCTATCGACGACAATAAAGATATCGGTGGGAACAAAAAGGAAGAGTGGGACGAACGCTGGGCCCACACCGCTCTGATGGAGAACTGCATTCCGGGGCCTGTCTGGCGTAAACGGGTGATATTGGGGCTGCTGCGCCGTTATGCCGTGAGGGCCTCTCTGGTCGCCGATTTCGGATGTGGCTGCGGGGTATTTCTCAGTTATCTGGCTCAAACGATGCCGGAAGTTCAACTCGTCGGCGTCGATCAAAGCGAAACGGGAGTCGCTTACGCCCAGCGGCAGACTCCCTCAGCCAAATTTTTTCTCGGGGATCTTTCTCAGAGTAAAAAGGTATTTCTCGAAGAACTACGGAACAAAGTCGACGTCGGGGTGTGTTCGGAAGTTCTGGAGCACATGGAAAACCCGGCGGCGGCGTTGCAGAACATAAAATCCTGCCTTGTCCCGAGGGAGGGAACGCTCATCGTTACCGTTCCTGGAGGGCCGCTCACTCCGTACAAAAAAAACCTGGGCCACCTGCGTCACTATACGAGAAAATCCCTGGAGGCGCTTCTGCGTCAGGCGGGTTTTGACGTTATCGACACGCTTGCCGCCGGCTTTCCTTTTTATAATATATATGAACTGTTGATCTGGCTCCGGGGCAGGCGTCTCATAAAAGAGGTCGATGCCGCGCATTCCGACTTTTCGGGTATGCCGGCAGGCGTGCGCGCAGCGTCTGCGGCGTTGCGCTTTTTGATGAGATTCAACATAAACGCCGTTCCCTGGGGATGGCAAATCATCGCGGCGGCGCGAAAAAGACAGGAAGGGTCGTAAGATGAGCAAGAGTCCCCTCTCACAGGCTTCGGACGTCGAGTTGTTTTTGCCGGAAAAGGACTGTCCCTCTCCGGAATTGACCCTTCTGGTGCCGGCCCTGAACGAATCTCTCACGATAGAGGAGTTTGTCGTCTGGTGCAAAGAGGGCATCGCCAAAGCCGGGGTCGAGGGCGAAATTCTCATTGTGGACAGCTCGACGGACGATACGGCGAAGATTGCCCTCGCGGCGGGGGCCAGAGTGCTCGAGACGCCGAGGCGCGGGCTGGGACGCGCCTACATTGACGCGCTTCCCTTCGTCAGAGGTAAATACCTTATTCTTGGCGATTGCGACCTGACCTATGACTTCAGAGAGATCTCCTCTTTCGTGGAAGCCATGCGGAAAGGGGCCGACTTTGTCATGGGCTCCCGTTTTCGGGGCTATATCGAGGACGGGGCCATGCCCGGACTGCACAGATACTTTGGAACTCCCCTCACGACGTGGATCCTCAACCGCCTTTACGGAACGCGTTTTTCGGATATTCACTGCGGAATGCGGGGGATCGCGAAGGAGGCGTTCATACGCATGGGGATGAAGTCGCAGTCCTGGGAGTACGCCTCCGAGATGGTGATAAAAGCCGCGAAACTGCGCATGAAAATTGAAGAGGTTCCCATCCGATTTTATAAGGACAGAGAGGGGCGGCTGAGCCATCACAAACGTGCCGGCTGGTTTTCTCCGTGGCAGGCGGGCTGGATCAACCTGAAGGCCATGTTGTTGCACGCGCCGGATTTTTTCTTTTTAAAGCCCGGACTGCTGCTGTTCTTTGCGGGCCTGATTCTGACCTGTCTTGGCGGAATGCAGGCCACGATAGGGCCGCTGTCGTTCAGGCTGCACTGGATGCTGCTGGGCGTCTGCGTTGCGCTGATAGGCTCCAGCTCCCTGCAGATCGGCGTCATCGGAAAATTATGGCACGGCTATCACCCGGATTTCGAGGCGGGGCTGAAATCGTTTTTTTCGTATAACAAAGGGATGTCGTATTCCGCCGTTTTGATTTTCCTGGGCCTCATGCTGGAAACCCCCTCCCTTTATCACTATATCAGCGAAGGTTTGACCCTTGCGAGTATTCAGTATTCCTCCGTCTGGGGCCTTCTGTTTCTCATGCTGGGTTTCCAGACGTTTGGCCTGACAATATTATGTGAATTGATATTTTTTCGTGAGAAAAATTGAGCATGACCGAAAGGGATCGTTGACCAATGATCATAACGCGTTCTCCTCTGCGAATCTCGCTTGGCGGCGGCGGTACAGACCTTCCCTCCTATTATCGCAGGCACGGAGGTTTTCTGATGGCGGCGGCGATAGACAGGTACGTCTACGTCTCCATACTTCGCCCTTTTAAGGAAGGCGTTTACCTCAAATATTCCCAGATAGAAAGCGTCAGGAGCGTCGGGGAGGTCAGGCACCCCATCATACGGGAGGCTCTGCTGATGCAGGAGCTGAGGACTCCGCAGATCGAGATAACGACGATAGCCGATATCCCGGCGGGCACGGGCCTCGGTTCCTCCGGCTCCTTCACCACGGCGCTGCTGCGGGCGCTTTTTGCGCACCGGAAAAAGCATATCCTCTCCGGGGCGCTGGCGGAGATGGCCTGTCACATAGAGATCGACAGGCTTGGCGAGCCCGTCGGCAAGCAGGACCAGTACATCGCCGCGTACGGGGGGCTTACGGCCTTTACGTTCCACGAGGACGACACGGTGACGTCGGAGCCCCTGAAAATCTCCATAGAGACGGTTTTTAACCTGGAGGACAGCCTGTTGCTGTTCTTTACCGGCTTTTCGCGGAGCGCCGGGGATATTTTAAAGGACCAGCACGTTCGCTCGCAGAAAAACGACTCCGAAATGCTGGACAACCTTCACTACATCAAAGATCTGGGGTACAGAAGCAGAGATGCCCTCGAAAACGGGGACCTGGCCAAATTCGGCGGGCTGATGGACGAGCACTGGCAGCACAAGAGAAAACGCTCGCAGGGCATGAGCAACGACGCAATCGACGACTGGTACAGGCTGGCGATGGATAACGGGGCCCTTGGCGGCAAGCTGGTGGGCGCAGGTGGCGGCGGGTTTCTGATGTTTCTGGCGAAGGACGCGGCTTTGCTGCGAAATGCCATGCACCGCTCGGGCCTGGAGGAGGTTCGGTTCCGTTTCGATTACGAGGGAACAAAGGTGCTGCTTTCGTGATGCTGCCGGTCGCGATTTTAGCCGGTGGACTGGCCAGGCGCATAAGGCCCCTCTCCGAAAAGACCCCCAAGGCGCTCATCGAGATCGAGGGACGCCCCTTTATCGATTATCAACTGGAGCTGTTGCGTTCTCAGGGTATAGAAAAGGTGGTACTGTGCCTGGGTTTCCTTGGAGAAAAAATTCAGGAATACCTGGGAAACGGCGAGCGGCACGGCCTGCAGGTGCGCTGTTCCTTTGACGGAGAGCGCCCGCTGGGCACGGGCGGGGCGATCAAAAAGGCCCTGCCGCTGCTGGGGGAACATTTTTTTATATTATATGGCGACAGCTACCTGCCGATAAATTACGCGGACGTGGAGGCGGCGTATCGACGCTCAAAAAAACAGGGGCTTATGACCGTCTTTCGTAACGAAGGACGCTGGGATACGAGCAACGCCGTCTACGTTCCCTGTAGGGCAGGCGATGCGCCGGGCGATGTCGTGCGCTACGACAAGAAAACTCCTTCAAAAGAAATGCGCTACATAGATTATGGGTTGAGTTGCTGCTCAGCCGGTGAAATATCAAAAGAAGAGGGCGAAAGCTTCGACGTGGCGGACGTCTTCGCGAGGCTTTCAGCGGAGGGGCAACTGGCCGGCTTCGAGACGACGGAGCGTTTTTACGAAACAGGCTCGTTTGCCGGGATCGATGATTTTCGCCGTTACATAAACAGTAGCATAAGGCTTACGAAAAATATTCAAAAATAAACTGTGATTTATATATTGACATAAAAGGTACCTGGGTTTATCATCCCCCTTACCTATTGAGGAAGGGTGACGGTAACGACAATGAACGAGATTCTGAAGGTGAGTTTCGGAGTGGTAAAAATCGGCGGCGCGACGGGAAACGATCCCACAAGCCTGCTGGAAGAGCTGGTCGCGCGGGTGAAGCAGGGCGAGCGTTGGGTTCTGGTGCATGGCGCCAGCGGACCGATGGAGGCCATGTGTCGCTCCTGCGACATCGAGCCTCTTTACGTGACGAGCCCCAGCGGGTATCGCAGCCGCTTCGTCGGAGCGAAGGAGCTGGCGCTCTTCGAGGCCGCGTGCTGCCGGTACTCCGTCGAGCTCTCCTGGACGCTCGGCAGGTACGGTTTGGCTTCTCTTCCCATTTATCCGTCGCAGGCCGTGACGGCGAAGGCCACGCGCAAGGATGCCCTCCGGTCTCTGGAAAACGGCAGAGTGCGGGTTCTCCGCGGCAACTACAGCGGCACGGTGTGTGGTTTTGAGCCCGCGCCTCTGTACGAGGCGTGGGACAGGGGTTTGTTGCCCATGTTGCCTCCTCTGGCCTCGGACGAGCAGGGCAACAGCCTCAACGTCGACGGGGATCGCATGGCCGCCGCCGCGGCCGCCGCAATTGGCGCGGACACGCTGATCATTCTGAGCAACGTGCCGGGGATCCTGCGGAACGTCGAAGACCCGCAGAGCCGTGTCGAGAGCGCCGACTTCGAGATGTGGAACGAACTGGAATCTCTGGCTCAGGGCAACATGAAGCGGAAGCTCCTCGCCGCGCGCGAGGCGCTGGAGGGGAACGTGGGCCGGGTGATCCTGGCCGACAGCCGCAGGGACGCTCCGGTCACCCGCGCGCTTGCGGGCGGGGGTACGACGCTGTGTCGAACATTTACGGCGGCCGCGGTTTAGAGATCGTCGCCGGGGCTGGGGCCGTCGTTCGGGACGCGGAGGGCAAAAGTTACGTCGATTTCCTGTGCGGCAACGGTTCCGCCCTTTTCGGGCACTGTCACCCCGTTCTGACGGAGGCCGCTCAGAGTGCGCTTTCCGCTCCCTGGACGATATCGCCGAGCCTTGTCAGTACCGCGCGGGATGGACTGCGCAGGGCTCTGTCCTCTCTTCTTCCGAAGGGCAGAGTTTTTTTGTGCAACAGCGGCACGGAGGCCATCGAGGCCGCTCTGAAGCTGGCGCTGAGTTTTCGTCCCGGACGTAAAAGGGTCATGGCGCTGCGCCGGGCGTTTCATGGCCGGACGATGGGCGCTCTGGCCCTTACGTTCAACCCGCAGTACCGCAGGACGTGGTGGGAGTTTCTTCTGCCCGTGCAGCACGTGAGCGTCGAGGACGCGCCGGGCGCGATCGACGAACAGACCGCCGCCGTCTTTGTGGAGCCGGTCCAGGGCGAGGGCGGAGTGTTCCCGCTCGACGCGGAGATGGGCGCTGCCGTCACGAGAGCGTGCAAAGCGGCGGGGGCGATTCTTGTCGCCGACGAGATTCAAAGCGGCTGGGGCCGTTGCGGAACGGTGCTTGCGGGTTCACAGATCGGTCTGGACCCGGATATCGTCGCACTGGCGAAGGGCGTGGCCGGTGGGCTGCCCGTGGGTGCGACCGTCTGGAAGGGCGAGCTTGGCGACTTCCCGTCGAAGGGGCATGGCAGCACCTACGGCGGAAACCCCGTGATCGCGTCCGTCGCTCTGGCGTCGTGGGGGTTGCTGCAATCCGAGCGGTATCCCGCGCGGGCGCTGGAGAGCGGAGACCTCTTCGCCTCGCTGATCGAGGATCTGAAATCGCCGCTGGTTCGGGAGGTGCGCCACAGGGGGCTTCTCTTCGGGGTGGAGCTTACCGTGAAGGCCGACCCCGTAATAAGGGAGCTTCAGGAAAAGGGCGTGCTTGCCCTCAGCGCCGGCCCGCAGGTGGTGCGTTTTCTGCCGCCCTTCACCGCGGAGAAGGAGAACTTTGTCGCGGTTGCGAAAGCGCTGGATGAAACGCTATGCCAACTAAAAAAATAAAAAAATTAAAAATAAAAATAAAAATTAACGGGGTCAGGGGACAAGTCCCCTGCGGGGTATGGGGCAGAGCCCCATGGCTTTGGCTTTAGCTTTGAATTCCTGTCAATTCCCGACTGAAGCCCAGGCCCGGGAGCTTTTGATTCGGCTGGTGGAAATTCCGGGCGTTACCGGTTCCGAAGAGCGGGCCTGCGAGTACCTTGCGCAGGCTTTATCCGCGTATGGCTGGGAAGACGCGCGTCTGGACGAAGTCGGCAGCGTCGTCGCCCGCAGGGGATGTGGAGAGCGGGAAATCGTGCTGCTGGGTCACATCGACACGGTTCCGGGAGGCCCCGTGTTTTGCGTCGAGGGCGACGTCCTGTGGGGGCGCGGCAGCGTGGACGCCCGGGGTCCGCTGTGCGCCTTCGTCGTCGCGGGCGGGGCCGTCGAGGTCCCCGACGGCTGGAGGCTGACCCTGATCGCGGCGGTCGGCGAGGAGGGCGATTCCCGCGGGGCGAAGCACGTCATTCCGCTGCACTCTCCCGCCGCCTGCGTCGTCGGCGAGCCCTCAGGCACGAGCGGCGTCACCGTCGGCTACCGCGGGTACCTGAGGCTGCAGGTCTCCGCGCAGGACGCCGGCGTGCACCGCAGCGGGGACGCCGGTCCCGTCACGACGTCCCTGATGGCGGCGTCGGATATTCTGCGCAACGTGGACGGGCGCGACAACCCCGAAAAGCCCGTCATCGAGCGGCCCTTCGGCGCGGTCATCTCCATGTGCGGCAGGGAGGCGGGTACGCGGAGCGGGTTCGTCGACCTGGACGTGCGGCTGCCCCTCGGCGCGTCGCCGGACGCGTGGGCGGAGGAGTTTATCGAAATCGGCGAACGTCGGGGCGTGGACGTGAAGCTCATCTCCTCCATGCCCGCGCACCTCGTGGATAAAAACGACCCGCTGGCCCGCGTTCTGCGCGTGGCGGTGCGGGACGCCGGCCTGACCCCGCGCCTTCTGGCGAAGGGCGGCACGGCGGACTTCAACCTCGCCGCGGCCTGGAACTGCCCCATGGCCGCCTACGGTCCCGGCGACTCGAAGCTCGACCACACCGCTGAGGAGCACATCGACCTGAACGAGTACCTGGCGTCCATATCGATCCTGAAAAACGCGCTGGAAAGATTTATGCGGGAGCGACCCTGATCGCCAGGTCCGGGCACGTTTTTTCGCAAAGAGCGCACCGGACGCAGTTCCCTTCCCGCACGGGAGCGGCGACGACAAAACCCTTCCGGTTTACTTCTGACGAAATTTCGAAGACTTTTTTGGGACAGCGGGCGACGCACAGAGCGCAGCCCTTGCAAAGATTTTTGTCGATATAAACCGCCATGAAATCACCTCTATTGACTTTAGAAACTAAAAGCGCGGGGCTCTGCCCCTGCACCCCGCAGGGGACGTAGTCCCCTGACCCCGTTAATTTTTTCTTTTCTTTTCTTTTCTTTTCTTTTCTTTAAATTCTCGATTTTAGGTTCAAAAGCTTTTTTATGGTTTCGACTACCTCCGTTGGCGTTAGTGCGATGTTTACGCCGGCGGCCTTCA
>JAISSA010000145.1 GCA_031273365.1 Synergistaceae bacterium | reverse complement strand
TTGATGACGGCGGTCCGTACGGCCTCCGCCAGGTCGGTCTCGCCGCCCGACGCGCCGCCGGAGTTGATCAGTCCGGCCCTGCCGGCGTAGCAGTTCAGGACCTGATAGCGGGTCAGGTCGATGGGATGATCGGACGTCAGTTTGGCGTAAACCTCCGCCGACGTCTTGCCGAAGTTGAGCGCCCGGTAGCCGCCGTTGTTCTCGGGCAGCTTCTGTTTGATGATGTCGGCCTCGATCGTCACGCCAAGGTGGTTGCCCTGCCCCGTCAGATCCGCGGAGACGTGGTAGTCCTTTTCCTTCGTTTTAAACGCGGCGTTGCGCAGGTAGCACCAGAGAATCGTCGCCATGCCAAGCTCGTGCGCGCGGCTGAACGCCGTGGAGATTTCCTGAATCTGCCGCGTGGACTCGTCGCTGCCGAAGTAGATGGTCGCGCCGACGGCCACGGCGCCCATGTCCCACGCCTGCTCCACGGAGGCGAAGAGCACCTGATCGTGCCTTTCGGGATAGGAGAGCAGTTCGTTGTGGTTGATCTTGAGAATGAAGGGGATCCTGTGCGCGTATTTGCGGGCGACCATGCCCAGTACGCCCAGCGTGCTGGCGACGCCGTTGCATCCGGCCTCGATGGCGAGTTTGACGATGTTCTCCGGGTCGAAGTAAATGGGGTTTGGGCCGAACGACGCGCCGGCGGAGTGCTCCACCCCCTGATCGACGGGAAGGATGGACAGATAACCGGTTTCCCCCAGCCGTCCGTGACTGAACAGCGACTGAAGCGCGCGCAGCACGGGAACGGGACGATCCGACGCGCCCCAGACACGATCGACGAAATCGGGGCCCGGCAGAGAAAGGGACTCCGCGCTCACCCTGCATTTGTACTCCAGAAGGTCCTTTGCGTCGCCACCCAGGAGCTTTACAATTTTGTCCGTGTCCCTGGCCATATCTGTTCCTCCTCTAACTCATTAAATTGAACGTATCGTAATTACGATAACACAGAACGCCACAGGCGTCCACGCAGAAACGCCTACGGCCGGAGGGCCGGCGCTTCCTCAAATGCCGGTTTCCCTTACGCGTCTGCCGAGGTATCCGGAGAGTTTTTCCATGAGCTCGTCCACGTCGATCGGTTTTCCGATGTGGTCGTTCATGCCGGCGGCAAGACAGCGTTCGATGTCCTCGCGGAAGACGTTGGCGGTCATCGCGACGATGGGGACCTCCTTCGCGCGGGGCGCGTCGAGCTCGCGGATGGCGCGCGTCGCCTGATAGCCGTCCATCTCGGGCATGTGGATGTCCATGAGAATCAGGTCGTATCGTCCCGGGTCATTTTTGAACATGGAGACGGCGACGACGCCGTTCTCGGCGCTGTCGACGACGACGCGCGTTTCCTCCAGCAGGGAGACAACGATCTCGCGGTTGATGTCGATATCCTCGGTCAGAAGGATACGGCGCCCCTCAAAACAACCTCCTTCGGATTTGGAAGCACGGTCTTCGGAAGCACGGCCTTCGGGAACATGACCTTCAAAAACGCGGCTCCCGGGCGCGTCGGTCCCTGTCGTTTCGACGTCTTCTTCCGCCGCGAGGCATTTGTTGATGCAGTCCATAATGTTCGAGGGGAAAAGCGGTTTGGGCACGAATCCGTCGACGCCGGCGGCCTTTGCGTCGCTCTCGATTTCGCCCCATTCCGAGGCCGGGATCATGATGACGACGATTTCCCTGCCCCATCGCCTCTTTATGACGCGGGTCAGCTCGATGCCGTCCATGACGGGCATACGCCAGTCGACGAACACGACGGAGTAGAAGGCTTCCCCCTTCTCCTCGATCATGCGGCAGGCTTCCTCGCCGCCTGAGGCGACGTCGCAGTCGATATTCATGCCGTCGGCGAGCGAAATGAAGTAGTCGAGCACGTCCTGCGAGTCATCCACCACAAGAACGCGCAGCTTCTCCCGCGTATGGTCGAAAACGGACGGGCTGTCGCTGCCGTGCATCGCCATGATCTGAAAGATGAAACTGGAGCCCCTGCCTTCCTCGCTTTCGACCCATATTTTGCCGCCAAGCAGCTCGACGATGCGTCTGGAGATGGCGAGGCCGAGCCCTGTGCCGCCGAATTTACGCGAGATGCCCCCGTCGGCCTGCTCGAAGGAGTTGAAGAGCTTCGTCTGATTTTGAGGGGAGATGCCGATGCCCGTGTCCGTGACGTTGAATTCGAGCCTGCAGACCCCGCCCGACGCCTCTTCGACGGTTTTGGCGGACAGCGTTATCGAGCCGTTCCGGGGGGTGAATTTAACCGCGTTCGAGAGCAGGTTGGTCAGCACCTGGGCGAGACGCTGATCGTCGGAGATGACGGATACGGGGAGATTGCGCGCGAGGTTGACGCTGAAGTTGATTTTTTTCTCGTCCATGCGAAAGCCGATGACGTTCGTCACCCGCTGGAGCATCTTTTCGAGCCTGAACTCGGCGAGAGAGACCTCCAGTTTACCCGCCTCGATCTTGGACATGTCGAGAATATCGTTGATGACGCCCAACAGGTGCTTCGACGCCTCGTCGATCTTATCGAGGCAGTAATCCTTGCGCCCGATGTCGCCCGACGCCCTGCCGATGCCCGTCATTCCGATAATGGCGTTCATCGGCGTGCGCATCTCGTGCGACATGCGCGAAAGGAACTCGCTCTTCGCGGAGCTCGAGTTTTCCGCCTGAGTTTTGGCCTCGAGAAGCTGCTCCTGAAGCCGCACCTGTTCGGTGACGTTGCTGCCCACAATGCCCACGCTTTTTTCCCCGACGGGAAAGACGGAGAGGCTCAGAGTCCTTTTTTCTCCGTTTTTGCAGCGCAGCGTCGCTGTAAATGGTTTTCGTTCCTCGTCCGACGCGGAAAAGATGAAGGTCGCTTTCAGGCGCACAAGAGTCCTGTCGTCGAAAAGGAGCTTCAGCCCCTTTTGCAGGAGCTCTTCGTTCCGGTAGCCGGATATCAGCGAGGCGCCGTTGTTGACGTACTCGAGCCTGCCGTCCGCGTCGAGGTAGCACATGAGCTGCGGCGAATTTTCGACGATCGAGGACAGGCGCACGAGCTTCTGTTCGATGACGCTCCGCGCCACCGCGCCCGTAATGACGCTGTTGATGAGGTTGACCAGCTGCATGTCGCTTTCGCTCCACACGCGCGGGGCGAGGCACTCTTCGATGCTGAGAATTCCCCACAGGCGGCCCGAGAGGTACAGGGGCGCCCAGATGAAGGACTTGATTCCGACCTTCTGCAGGGCGGAGTATTTCCCCCCGCCCGTGCCTCCGGTCATGATGTCGTCGCAGCAGATGCAGGGAACGTTTTCTTCCGGGGAGGCGCACTCCGGGAAGCTTTCGGCGATCAGCGCGCCGATGTCGGCGTTGGTCGGTTCCGGGTGCATGTCCTCCATTCCGCACCAGACGTAGGCGGGCCGGGTGAGCCCCTCTTCGCGGCTCGGAACCCCGATGACCATGCGCGTCACCCCGAGGAACTCGCCCGTCGTGCGCAGAGCGTTGTTGATGAGCATGGCAATGTTCCCGGTGGAAATGAAACTCAGCGACAGCTTCGACATCAGCTTCTGCTGCTCGAGTTGCCTTTTAAGCGTTTCCCCGGTCAGGCGCACGGCACCTGGAAAATTCCCGCTCCTGTCGTAAGGATGCTGTCTCATGGTGTTTCGCTCCCCCTGCAACTCAACATTCTCCACTGTAAAGGCGTATTATATCTTTCTATTTTTTATAGTATACACTTATTTTGCAGTATATATGCAATGTTAACGACCCGAGGGCGAGATAGACGCTGGATATGGTAGAAGCTGGATGTAAATGAAACGGGAAACGGCTGCCGAAATATCTGGCAAAAAATTAAAGCGACGTGATAAACTTGGCCCGTCAGGAAAGTCATTACGGAGAACGTCGACGTCGTTGACCGGCGTCGATATGGAATTGCTGACGGAAATCGGGTTGAGTGACGTGTTGCAGGCCATTTATAGATCTGGACCGAACGACTGACAATGGAACGAATACTGGTTGTAGACGATAACATGGCGGTTTTGAAACAGATAGGAGCGCAGCTTGCCGGTAATTATGACGTCCTTCTGGCGGGCGGGGGCGCGCTTGCGTTGCGCATCTGTCTGCAGGAAAAGCCGGACCTGGTTCTGCTCGACGTGGAGATGCCGGGCATGGATGGATTCGAGACGCTGACGGCGCTGAAACGGGACCCCGAACTGAACCAGATTCCCGTAATTTTTCTGACGGGCCGCCACGATCCCGCGACCGAGATCAGGGCGCTCGGATCGGGCGCGATGGACTTCATCACGAAGCCGGTCAACAGAAGTATTCTGCTGCACAGAATCGAACTCCACCTTCGATTTTCATCCTACCAGCATCACCTGGAGAACACCGTGAGAAAACTGGAGGACAGCATCGCCGTGTCCTTTGCAGAGCTGATAGAGTACAAGGACGCGAAGCTTGGCGGACACGTGCTGCGCACCGGCAAATACATGGAGCTGCTGGGGCACAGCCTGCTGGAGAGAGGCGTTTTCCCGGAGCTGACCGAGGCGGACCTGAACATGATGGTGCGCGCAGCCCCCTTTCACGACATCGGAAAGATAGGCGTCAGCGACGTTTTCCTTGCAAAACAGGGGGCGCTGTCCCCCGAGGAATACGAGGAGGTCAAAAAACACACGCTTATCGGCGCGCGGGTTCTGAAGTCCATTCATGAGCGCATCCCCACCCAGGTGCATCTCAAATACGCTCAGGTTCTGGCGGAAGGGCATCATGAACGCTACGACGGCAAAGGGTATCCGCACGGGCTCGCGGGTGAGGAAATCCCGCTGGGCTGCAGGATCCTGGCACTGGTGAACGTGTACGACGCCTGCGTGAGCCCCCGTTTCCACCGCCCCGCGCTGAGCCACGACGAGGTGCGGGAGGTCCTCCTCGGCGGCAGGGACACGGAGTTCGACCCCCGCATCGTGGACGTTTTCGGGGCGATATCCGGGGAGTTCGCGCGTCTGGACGTCAAAACGCAGCCGCTGATGAAAAAATATTAGAGTTAGATTTTAATTAAGATGAGAAAAGACAGGGGGATGTCCGCACGGTGAAGCGAATACTGGTGGTGGACGACAACGTGGAAACTCTCTGGCACCTGAGCGCGCAGCTCGCGACGCACTACAGGGCGCAGCTCGCCAAATCCGGCGCTCTCGCGCTGCAAATTTGCATGCAGGAGAGGCCGGACCTGATTTTGCTGGACGTCGAAATGCCGGATATGGATGGCTTCGAGACCCTTGCCCGGCTCAAAATGAATCCCTGGCTGGAGAAAATTCCCGTCATCTTCCTGACGGGCAATCACGACGTCGATGTCGCGGTCAGGGGCCTCACCTCGGGCGCCAGAGATTTCATCACCAAACCCGTCGAGCAGAATATCCTGCTTCACAGGATAGAGCTTCACCTGCGCTTTGCCTCGTGGCAGTCGCACCTGGAGGGCACCGTCAGGGAGATGTCGGACAGCATCGCCGCCTCCTTCGCGGAGCTGATCGAGTGCCGCGACGAGAATACCGGCGGTCATGTGGTGCGCACCAGCAGGTATGTGGAACGGCTTGGCCGCGAGCTGCTGAAGAGAGGGACGTTCGCCGGGGAACTTTCCGAGGAGGGTCTGGCGATGATGGTTCGCGCGGCGCCCCTGCACGACATCGGCAAAATAGCGATCAGCGACCGCATCCTCCTGAAACCGGACCGCCTGAACGACGAGGAATTTTCCGCCATGAAGCGCCATACGGTTATCGGCGCGGAGATTTTGGAGAACATGTACGCGCGCACGCCCACCCAGAGCTACCTGCAATACGCCGCGATGATCGCCGCCTCTCATCATGAAAGATACGACGGAAAGGGCTATCCCAACGGGCTCGCGGGGAACGATATCCCCCTCTGCGGCCGCATCATGGCGG
>JAISSA010000118.1 GCA_031273365.1 Synergistaceae bacterium | reverse complement strand
CCGAACTGGTCGATGCTGCGAAGCCCGCCGTTGACGATCGCTTTCGTGGAGAGGTTGTCGCTGGACCACAGAACCGCCGCGGAGCCGTCCAGCAGCTTCTTCTTGTTGAACTGCGTGGTGTTGCCGATACGCGTGATTTCTTCCCGGAGCGCGTCAATCTCAAGCTGGATGTAGCCGCGGTCCTGCTGGGTCAGCGTGTCGTTGGCCGCCTGCACGGAAAGCTCGCGCATTCTCTGGAGGATGCTGTGGGTCTCGGAGAGCGCGCCCTCGGCCGTCTGAATCATGGAAATGCCGTCCTGCGAGTTGCTGACGGCCCGGTCCAGACCGCGAATCTGAGCGCGCATCTTTTCGGAGATGGCGAGCCCCGCCGCGTCGTCCGCAGCGCTGTTGATGCGAAGTCCCGAAGAAAGCTTCTGTATGGATTTCTGCAAAGAATTGGTGGTTGCGGTGAGCGCGTTGTACGTCTGAAGTGCAGGAATGTTATTGTTGACAACAAGTGCCATTGTGTTTTCCTCCCTGTGTGTGGGGTGTCGGTGTCCATACCGTCCCCGGTTTTACGTCCGGCGAACTGTCCATAGTCCGTCAGAACCGTTCCTTACTGCCTTTTGCGTCTGTATCGCGCGGAATGTAACACAACCCTGTTGAGTTACATCCTGTCGACGAAAAGGCGTCCTTTTTTTGCTTTGTAAACTATCTCCTTTACAGGATTTTTCAGTCCCTCACAGGAGCCTTCCCCAACGCAGTTTACCATTTTACAGTGCTAAAAAGAATCTCCTCTCTGATTTTGCAGACCCACCTCCTGACTACAATGCCTCTTCCTTTCCGTTGCCTCGGAATGTAACTCAACAGGGTTGAGTTACATTTCCTGCGTGAAAGCTGCAGAATGTCTCCACACTGCAGTGATGCTGACGTCATTCAATCACAAAGGTTTCCATCTGTCAATAGGGGAATTTAAAAAAACAAATTCGCAGCTTGGGGGCAGAGAAGTCCTGTAAATCACACCAGCGTAAGGCTTGTCTGTCCTGAAATTTTCACCCGTCGGGTGAAAGATAAAAGGTCGTTTCCCTTTGACGCGCAGGCATCTGATGAGTTTATCCTGTGGATTTGGAGCAGGCTGGTACGGTGGCTGGCGGCGGGGCTGATATAAAAATAGCGGCCCTGAGGGCCGCTATTTTTAGTGGTGGATTATTTGGCGCTTTTATTCCTGGTGGATGTTCTGATCCTTGAAGAGGTCCGCCATCGTATAGTTGGCCTCCTCTTCCTGCACCACCTTCTGGTGCCTTTCCTGATCGGAGCGGGAGGGCGTGCGCTTTTTGCTCTCTTCCTCGCGGGTGGCGCGAAGCCCATCTTCCTCGAGGGCGCTGATGGACAGGCGCATTCTGCGGTTCTCGGGGTTGACCTCGATGACGCGCGCCAGAACTTCCTGCTTCTCCTGCAGAACGTCGCCGGGTTTTTCCACGCGCTTCGTGCTGAGCTGGGAGATGTGGATAAGTCCCTCCACGCCGTCCTCGACCTCGACGAACGCCCCGAAATCCGCCAGACGAACGACCTTCACCCGGATATCGTCCCCTTTGGCGTAGCGCTGGTCCACGTCCTTCCAGGGATCGTTCAGCTGCTTGTACCCCAGGCTGATCCGGCGTTTCTCGGTCTCGACGTCCAGGACCTGAACCTGAACCTCCTGCCCCTGCGGAAGACCTCCTTCGGGTGGCGAATCCGGGCCCAGCTTATGTCGCCGATGTGGATAAGCCCCTCCACGCCGGGCTCGATCTCGACGAACGCGCCAAAGTCGGTGACGTTCGTGACGGGGCCCGTAATCACGGCTCCCTTTTTGAGGCGATCGACGACGGAACTCCACGGATCGCCCTCGACCTGCTTCATGCTGAGGGAGATTCGATCGTTTTCGCGGTCGATGCCGATCACCTTGACGGTGACTTTGTCGCCCTTCCTGAAGGCATCCTTTATGCGCACGCTGCGCTTCCATGAGATTTCGCTCATGTGTACAAGTCCGTCCACCGCGCCGATGTTGACGAAGACGCCAAAATCGGTCAGGCTGCTGACCTCGCCCTCGATAACGGCGCCCACGGAGACCTCCTCGTAAAACCTGTTGCGCTGCTCGGCCGCTTCCTTCTCCACCAGCGACTTTCTGGAGAACACGATGCGGTGCTTCTTGCGGTCCTTTTCCAGCAATTTAACGTCAAAAACCTCGCCCACGAACTTGTTGAGGTTGACTCCCCTGCCGTCGGCGGCAAGGTGAGAAATGGGGATGAATCCCTCCAGCCCGCAGCAGTCAACCATCAAACCGCCCTTTACCTTGCGAAGGGCCTTGACCTGAATAATTTCGTCCTGGGCAGATTTAAGTTTATCTTCAAATTCAGACCATCGACGATCGAACTCATGACGCCAGCGGCTCAACAGGAGCTGTGCCTCTTCCCCCTCCCGGATGCTGACGACCTGAACTTCGACGCTGTCGCCTGTTTTCGGCTTCTCAGCGTCGCCGACCAGAATGCGGTGCGTCCATTCCTTGGCGGGGAGGTATCCCTCGCATTTATAGCTGACGTCAACCAGCCACCCGTTTTCCGTTTCCCCAATGACCGTACCGGTCCTTATTTCACCCTTATGAAGATCGGACAGAGCGATCTGCTCCATCATACTCTCCATCGTTTCCTGCCCTGCCGACTCGTGCGCCGTTCCGTTTTCCATAACCTGCTCCATTGCCACCCAGCCCCCCTGATTGCCTACGATCTCGCAATTGTATTACAAACTTCAGTAATAAGCCACTGAGGCGTGCTCGCCCCCGCGGCAATACCTATCCGATTCTTTCCCTCCAGCCACCTCCGGTCCATTTCGTCGATCTTCTCTATCCAGACGACGTCCATGCCGTTCGTCTTCGCGATATCCCGAAGCTTCGACGTATTGGCGCTGTCTCTGCCTCCAACGACCACCAGACCGTCCACTTTGCCCGCCAGGCTGCGCACGGCGTTTTGACGATCGAGCGTGGCCCGGCACACGGTGTTGCAGACATGCAACTCCTCCGCCTTTCTTACGAGGACGGCGGCAACGGCAACCAGTCGCTCTTCCTGTTGGGTTGTCTGTGAAATCAGCGCCATACGGGGACGCCGGGAGAGTTGTTTCGCCTCGTCGACGTCGGCCACAACCTCAATGGTTCCATCGACGCAGCCCATAATCGAGCGTATCTCCGGATGACGGGCATCTCCCAGCAAAACGACGTGAAAACCCTGCGACGAAAGCTCTGCGGCATGGACCTGCGCCCTGCGAACGAAAGGACAGGTCATATCGATCACCTGCGCTCCCCGGTTCCGCAGCTCGGCAAAAACCGCACGGGCGATCCCATGCGCACGAACAACGACCTTCGCCCCATCGGGGATGTCGCCCGCCTCCTTCGCCACCTTCAGCCCCATCGCCGAAAGGCGCGCGACCTCCTGAGCGTTGTGGATGGGCATACCAATGGACCAAACGTCTTCTTTTTCCGACAGTGCCCGCACAATTTCATCTATGGCCCGTTTTACGCCAAAACAAAAACCGGTCGGGTCGGCAACGACGACTTCCTTCACCTGATTTTTCCCTTCGCCTGATTTTTGCCTTCCAAATGTTTCCACATCTCTTCAAAAATACGGGTCCGCAATTCACGGCCGCTTAAAGCAGAAGTATCATACCACAACGTCGGGCTGAATTTACCAAACCAGGTCATCTGTCTGCGACAAAATGCCTTTGTTCTCCGAATATCTCCTTCGAGGGCCTCCTCCATCGTCATCGTCCCGCGATACCAGGCGGCGAGTTCCCTGTAACCAAACCCCTGCATCGAGGGGAAACGTTCGTCGAAGCCGTTCTCGATCAGCCATACGACCTCCTCGGGATAACCCGAGGCGAACTGTTGCCGCGCCCGCGTCGCGATGTTTTCGAACAAATCCGCGCGCGGGCGATTCAGTCCGACGTACAGAACGTCCATCGAGGATCGGATTTTTTCCCCTTCCCCGTAAAGCTCCGAGGGGGGGCGGCCCGTCAGCTCGTAAATTTCGAGCGCCCTCGACACGCGCCGCACGTCGTTCGGGTGCAATCGGGCGGCCGTCGCGGGATCGACGGAGGCGAGCATTCGATGCAGCGCGTCCGCTCCGTCCGTCTCCGCCGCCTGCTCGAAGCGGCGCCGCGTCCCGGGATCGCCGGGCAGGTTCGCGTTCAGCATGCCGCGGAAAAGGGCATCGTAATAAAAGGGAGTTCCCCCAACGAACAGGGGCACGCGTCCACGGCTCACAATGCGCCGCGCCGCCGACTCCGCCAAAGCCAGGAACGCCGCGACGGTAAACGTTTCGTCGGGGTCGACGACGTCGACGCCATGATGCAGAATTTCACGCCGCAGGTCCGGTGAAACTTTGTCCGTCCCCACGTCCATATAGCGATAAACCTGGCGCGAGTCGACCGAAATCACCTCAGCGTCGAGCATACGGGCCAGATCGAGGCTCAGAGCCGTCTTCCCCACGGCCGTCGGACCTATGACCGCAAGCGCGCGGACGCGTTCACCCATACAGCGCACACCTCCGGTCCCTATTTTACCTGTTTTTGGCGCTTCCATTCATCGTATTTAAAACGGATACAGCCGCCCCTCTCTGAATCATTGCTTTCGGCTGCCCGGCTTGACGATGGGCAGGCCCCGGCGACACAGAGGACAGTCCCCGGCCTCCCAGGATTCCACGTTCAGCGTGACCAGGGCGTGGAAGGGAATCCGGGCATGGAAGGGAATCTGCGCGCCCGGGCCCTGCAGGTCGCCGGCCCCGAACCCGACGGTCCCGTTCGAACGGTCCACGACGGCCCCGACCCCGGCGACCTCCACGCCGCGCGAAAGCAAAAGCGCGATCACCTCTCTGACCGATCCGCCCGTCGTCACGACGTCCTCGACGACGAGCGCCCTCTCGCCCGCCCTGAGGGAGGCCTCGAAGCCACGCCGCAGCGTCATGTCCCCGTTCTCCCGCTCGGCAAAGACGTTCCGCACGCCCAAAATTCGGGCGACCTCGTAGGCCATGACGATCCCCCCAATGGCGGGCCCGGCGACGAGGCTCACGTTTGCACCCCGGAAAAATTCCGCGATCTCCAGGCAGACCGCCTCGCTTTCCTTTGGGTATTGAAAGAGCCTTGCGCACTGCATGTAGCGGTCGCTGTGACGCCCCGAGGTCAGCCTGAAATGCCCCTCCTGCATCACTCCGGTCCGCCGAAAAATTTCCATCGCCTGCTCCATCTGCATGTTCATGCCTCCTGATTTAAAACTTTCATAATTAATTACGTGCCGCAGCCCCGGCGGGACAAATAACATATTTAAAGCGGGCCTCAGGCCGTGGCCTGGGGGCCCGCTTCGTCGGAATCCGGCGTCGATGAGGGGGCAAGGTTCGGGTTTACGAATCCTGCTCTTCTCTTTTCATGCGTTTCCAGTCGATGGCCGAGGTGGCAGTGGCAATGAAGGAAGCAATATCGGCCAGGTTCGACGGGATGATCATCGTGTTGTTTTCCTTCGCCAGCTTGCCGAATTCCTGCACAAACTGCTCCGCGATCTTCAGGGAGACGGCGTCCCTGCCTCCGGGCTGGTTGATGGCGTCGGCCACGATCTTCAGGCCAAGGGCGGTGGCCTCGGCCATGGCGCGAATTTCGTAGGCCTTACCGTCCGCCTCGTTGATGCGGCGCTGCTTCTCCCCCTCGGATTCCTGGATCAGCTGCTCGCGCTCGCCCTGAGCGGCGTTGATGCGAGCCTCCTTCTTGCCGAGAGACTCCGCGATAAGCGCGCGCTTTTCGCGTTCGGCGCGCATTTCCTTCTCCATCGCGTCCTGAATGCTTTTGGGCGGGGTGATCGCCTTGATCTCGTAGCGCGTCACCTTGATGCCCCAGGGATCGGTCGCCGTGTCCACGGCGGTAATGACTTTGTGGTTGATGTTTTCGCGCTCCTCGAAGGTTTTGTCGAGCGGCATGGTCCCGATGATGCTTCGCATCGTGGTCTGCGCCAGCTGTATGGACGCGTAATTGTAGTCCTGAATGCCGTAGGAGGCCTTCATGGCGTCGATGACGCGCATGTAGAGCACCCCGTCCACCTCGATTCCCACGTTATCCTGCGTGATGCAGTTCTGCGGGGGAACGTCCAGGGCAAATTCCTTCATGGAGTGCCTGTAGGCGATGCGGTCGATGAGCGGGATCAAAATGTGGAAGCCCGCGTTATAGGTCGTGTGGTATTTCCCCAGGCGCTCGATGATGAACGCCATCTGCTGCGGCACGATGCGGATATGCTTCAGGATGAGCCACATCACGAAAAGTACGATAAAGAGGGTCCAGCCCCTGGCGATAAGCAACTGCACAATATTTTCTCCCATAGCGGCGCGCTCCTTTTTTTGTAGTCGGCATCAAAACATGGACTCCTGATTTGTTACGGCCGGAGCCCTGTTCTGAATGTCCACGGGCCGGACCCGAAGGGTCAGACCTTCCATCTTCACGACCTCCACCACGCTCCCCGGCGGGATCTCCTCCGGTGCATCCTCACTCGGCACGGCGGCCCACTCCGTGCCCTCGAACAGGGCCCATCCCGTTTCGGGCCCGTTCCTGCGCAGGACGGACAGAACCCTGGCCTGCCTGCCGAGGAACGCCTGAGGGCCGTCGAGTCGGAGATCCCCCTGGATGAAGCGCATGATCCGGGACCGCAGGCAGAAAAGCGAAAAAAGGGACATTGCCGCGAAAATCAAAAGCTGCTGCGTCCCGCTACCGGTGACGGCCGGCGACAGACGGCAGACCAGAGCCGTCGTCAGAGCGCCGAGCCCGCCGAAAAAGAGCGCGAACGTTCCGGCGTTGAGTCCCTCGGCCACAAAAAAGAGAATGCCGATGATCAGCCACAGCTTCCAGCCCTCCGTAAGGATTTGTGACAGAAAATCCATGA
>JAISSA010000111.1 GCA_031273365.1 Synergistaceae bacterium | reverse complement strand
ACCAGATGCTCCGCCAGTTCTCCGAATTTGTTGCCCAAAGCTCCAACTATCCGGGACGTTTCTTTCACCACCCGATCAGTCTCCCGCTGAGACTCTCGCAGAGACTCCCGCAGAGACTCCCGGAACTCCCGCATCTCTCTCTCGAATTCTTCGCGGGACTCCCGCATCTCTCTCTCAGTTTTTTCGCGGGACTCCTGCATCTTCCGATCGGTTTCCTGAAACATCGCCCATACCTTTTCAAAGGTCAGGCCCATTTGCGGTTCATGTGTCTGATGCTGTGCTTCCATCATACTCGGCCCCCTCTCTTCATATGCCTGTGCCGCCTTTCAAGTATACAATAAAAACAAAGCCTGGCAAAGCGGGCTTCGCGCCCCAAATCCGCAGGTTGGAGACGGAGAACCCCTGTAAATCACATCGGAACAGGGCTTGTCTGTCCTGCAAGTTTCACCCGTCGGGTGAAAGATAAAAGGTTGTTTCCCTTTGACTCAGGTTGTGGAAACGTTCGAGCCCGGGACGATAAGGAAATAGCTGTTGACATGTAATGCAAATACAGGGTATATTTTTTTAAATACATATTTTATTTGTAAAGCGGAGGAATCGGGTATGCCTGAAATATTGACAATATCACAACGCGGACAAATTACGTTGCCGGTTGGCGTGCGAGCGAAGCATGGGCTCAAGGGCGGCGATAAAATATTTTTGGAAGAGACAGAGGCCGGTTATTTGATTAGAGCTCCTAAAAAAGGATTACTTGATTATGCGGGCTGTTTAACTTCCGCATACTCTGTTGACGAGGAAGAAGAGATGGCACAAGCGGGTCTGAGTCGTCATGTTTTAGGGGGCAGGGAATAGTGATTTTTGTAGACACGAACGTCTTTACTCGTCTTTTTGCGAAAGACGACGCACAGCAACACGAGCAGGCGAAAGCATTGTTTTTACGCGCCCGGGAAGGCGGCGCAGAGTTGGTGACTGGCCCTCCAGTGTTTTTTGAATTGGCGTGAGTTCTGAGCTACACCTATAAAGTTCCTGCCAGTGAGATATTGGATAGGTTGGAGTCTATACTTTCCTTTGGTGGACTGAAAGTTTCCGACCGTGATTTGGTAACGGAAGCGATTTATTTAGCGCGATTGACGGGCGGCAGTTTTGCCGATAGTTATATTGCCGCTTCTTTGCCGCATTTGCGGGCAGGAGAGGTAGCGACATTTAACAGGAAGCATTTTACAAAACTGGGGGCGAAACTCTATCCACTGGCAGAAAAGAAGAAGCAGGAAAGCAGCTCACAAGCGGTTGAGCGCTAACAGGCGTTTCGTTCGCCTTCATCCTACCTCATGGCGATTTACGCGGCCAACGACAGCATCTCTTCCAAAATATCTCTTCCAATAGCCGCGTCGTATCCGGTCGCGCCCATGCCGGGCGCACCAAAATAAAAAGCGTCCCGGTCGGCGGGGCGCTCCTGTGAACGTGATTTTGTGGCGGTCTATTAAACGAAAATTCGGGGCACGCGCGCCGAAAAAAGGCTCAGGACCTGCGCCACGATGGTGTTCAGGCTCTCGGCAACCTCGCTCACGGTGATCTCCTGCTCCCCCTGACGCCCGATGATGACGACCTCGTCGTCCGTCCTCGCGTCGGGCACGGCCTCGAGGTTCACCATCGTCTGGTCCATGCAGATCGCCCCGACGACGGGAACACGCCGACCGCGCAGGAGCACCGTCGCGTTGGGGCGCATCCGCGTGAATCCGTCGTAAAAACCGACAGGGAGGACCCCGATCCGCGCGGGCCCGCGCGTCATATAACGGAGCCCGTAGCCGATTCCGCTGCGCGCGGGCATCTCGCGGACCGCCGCCAGCGCCGTTTTGACGGAAACGGACGGCAGGAGCGGGAAGGGGCGTCCGCGCTCGCCGCTGGGGAGCCCGTAAAACAGGTTGCCCGGGCGCACCGCGTCGAGATGCATCTGAGGGCAATGGATCACGGCCGGGCTGTTGCAGACGTGCAAAAAGGGGATGGGAAGGCCGTTGCGGCGGATCGCGTCGACGCTCTCCATGAATCGATCGTACTGCCAGACGGTGTAGCTCAGGTCGACGTCGTCCGCCGTCGCAAAGTGCGTGAACGCGCCCTCGACGTCGAGCCCCATGTCCCGCATGGCAACCGCGGCCTCCAGTGACTTCTCCGGAAGAAAGCCCGTCCGTCCCAGCCCGCTGTCGATTTTGATATGGACGCGCGCCCTTCTGCCGAGGCGCGTCGAGGCCTCGCGCAGGGCGAGGGCGAACTCCAGGTCTCCGCACGAGGAGACGACGTCCTGTGCGACAAGAGCCTCTGCCGCGCCCCGGGACGACGCCCCCATGACGAGAATGTCTTCCCTGAAACCGGCATCGCGCAAGGTCAGAGCCTCCTCGGGAATCGCGACCCCAAACCGGCGGCACCCCTCCTCCCGCAGAATTTTCGCCACGGGAAGAAGCCCCAGTGCATAGGCGTCGGCCTTGATGACGCCGAACACCTCGCACCCGGCGCCGACAAATTTTTTGATGTTTCGGTAGTTGGCTCTCAGACTCTCGGACGCGACTTCCATACGTGTGGGACGCAAAAGATTCATTTCGCTGTCGTCCTCGCTCTGCGCTTACTTCACCTGAACGTTAAGCGTGAAGTTTCCTGAGGACCCAGGCCATGTTGGAGCCCAGGTTTTTCATCGTTTCCAGCGCCTCTTCATCGTTCTCCACGTCCCCCGGCGCCAGTCCATACCCCATATTCCAGTAGCTGGACCCGGGAACGACCATCTGCGCGATGCCGAAAAAGGTCATGAGCGCGTTATAGGCCTGCATGGCCCCTCCCCTGCGCGCGACCACGATCGGCGCGCCCACCTTTCTGTGGAGGAGATGCTTGCAGGAATACCCCCCGCGGTCGATCAGGGCCTTCATTTCCGTCGTGACGTTGGCAAAATAAGTGGGCGAGGCGAGGATGATTCCATCCGCCCCCTTCATGGCGTCAATCCACCCGTTTACGGGATCGTCGTCCAGGGCGCAGCGCTCCAGGTTTTCGATGCGGCACCGACCGCAGGCCACACAGCCCCGAACTTTGCTGCCCCCTGTCCGCACCTCCCGGACGGCAATGCCCTCGGCCTCCAGAACGGAGAAAACAACGCGAATCATCCGCGAGGTATTCCCCTCCATCCGCGGACTTCCGTTAAAAGCGACGACGCTGAGCGTACTCATGTCCTGTCAAAGCCTCCTGTTCCTGTACCCATACGAAAAATAATTTCATCATGCGCATTTTTAACACCCTGACTTATTATACGCTCCACGCCCCCTTCCTGCAAAAACCTCAGATGAGGGCCGTCGGAGAAATTTCACAGGGGCGAAAATGAGGATGACAGCCCTGGCTAAACCTGACCAATCCCTGCGGGCTGCCTTCGGGCTCCAATTTTGCCCGTACTGCTCCAGCTCAGGGGGGCTCGTTCGCCCCTGGGGCTCAGAGTCTGCCCCTTCCTCAGCTTTCTGAATGGGAAGGGGCCCCCTGGCCCCGCTTGACAAATAAGAGAAGCTGCAGGATGATAAGCGCGTTTTTTTCAAAAATTACGGTTTACAAATGCAATATATAGAGGATGACGGCTCTTCGGGTCGGTGAAGCACCCTGGTCAGATAAAGAGTGGGAGGGATCGTGTTATGTACAGCTTCAAAAATGACTACGCCGAGGGAGCGCACCCGCGAATTTTACAGGCTATGGCGGACGCGAACATGGAGCAGAGCGAGGGATACGGCCTCGACGAGCACTCGCTGGCCGCCGCACAGCTGATCAGGGCCCGTCTTGGCGGAGACCCGGACGGGGTGGATGTGCATTTTCTCTGTGGCGGAACCCAGACGAACCTGACGGCCATTTCCGCGTTTCTGAGGCCGCACGAGGCGGCCGTCGCCACGAATACGGCCCACATCTTCGTTCACGAAACGGGGGCCGTCGAGGCCACAGGGCACAAGGTCCTGACCGTTCCGAGCACGGATGGGAAACTGTCCCCGGACGGGATACAAAAGGTTCTGGACGCGCACCCGAACGACGAACACATGGTGAAACCGCGTCTCGTAAAAATCTCCAACTCGACGGAGATCGGGTCGGTCTACACCCTGAAGGAACTGGAGGACCTGAGCCGCTTTTGCAGGGAGAAAAAGCTACTGCTCTACGCCGACGGGGCGCGGCTGGGCTCGGCCCTGGCCTCGAAAGGCGGCGACGTGACGCTGGCGGACATGCGGCGTCTCATGGACGCCTTCTATATCGGAGGCACAAAAAACGGGGCGCTTCTCGGCGAGGCGCTGGTCATCGTAAACGACGCGCTGAAGGAGGACTTTCGATACCATATCAAGCAAAAAGGAGCACTGATGGCCAAGGGTAAGGTTCTCGGCATCCAGTTCGAGGAGCTGTTCCGGGACGACCTGTTCTTCGATCTGGCGCGGCACGCGAACGCCATGGCGCAGATCATCGCCGGGGCGATCGAAAAGGCCGGGTACGGCTTTCTGACGCCCTCGCCCTCCAACCAGATTTTCCCGATCCTGCCCAACGACCTGATCGAGAGGCTCCAAAAGAACTGGGCCTTCTACGTCTGGTCGAAGATCGACGACGGTCGTTCTTCGATCCGCCTGGTGACGTCCTGGGCGACAAAGGAAGAGACGGTGAGAGAGTTTATAAAAGAGTTTTGAGGCCTGCAACACCGCACACGGGCTCGATTTCATTGGGAGATCGGGCCTGACTGCTGTTTCCTTACAGGGCCACCCGAAGGCGGCCCTGTCTGTTGTGACGTTTGGAAAGGTTGTCGCGCTTCTTACCCGCGGATGAGGCTCAGGACCGACTGCGGGAGCTGGTTGGCCTGCGCCAGCATCGCCGTGCCCGACTGCGACAGGATCTGGAGGCGCGTGAAGTTCAGCATCTCCGCCGACATGTCCGCGTCGCGGATGCGGCTCTCCGCGTCCGTCAGGTTCGTGGCCGTCGTGGTCAGGTTCGTCACCGTGTGCTCCAGCGCGTTCTGGTACGCGCCGATCTTCGCCCGCTGCGTGGAGACCTTGTTGATCGCGGTGTCCAAAATCGTTATGGCGCGCGCCGCGGACTCCCGGTCCGTCACGATTATTCGCTCGATGCCCAGCGCCGCCGAGGACATGTTTCCGATGTCTACGGCCACGTCTTCGCCCTCGTTGGCCCCGACCTGGAACACCGTGCTGTTGTCCACAAGGTGCAGGATCGTCTCGTAGGGCTTGCTTTCCTTCGTCAGGCTGAAGGATCGCGTCTGCTCGTTCCACTCGACCTTGATGTTCGCCATCGGGTCGAACTCCACGTCCACGTTGGGATGGATGACCCCCACCAGCAGGTT
>JAISSA010000060.1 GCA_031273365.1 Synergistaceae bacterium | reverse complement strand
AGAAGGTGAATATTATGGCGGACTTTGAAAAACCGGCACGGGAAGAATTTGACCGGCTGGATTCGTTGCGGGGGCAACCGATAGATTATTCCGACATTCCGGAGATCGATTTTTCTTCGGTGAAGCGACATCGTGGTTTGCCCTCGTTTTTGCGGAACAGGGATGCTTTGTCCCCTTCAGAGGAGAAGCGGAGGGATCCTGTAGAAGCTCGGTAGTTGCAATCTGCAGGCTTATTCCGTGCCGGCGACTGGCGGTAAAACCATGGGGCTCCGCCCCATACCCCGCAGGGGACTTGTCCCCTGACCCCGTTAATTGTTACAAAAATGCCTCCACGGCGTCCGCTAAATCTGGCAGAGTGGCTTTTTTGGCCGTTCGCGTTTCATAACCCGCCTCGCGGGCGGCCTTCTCCGTCTCTTCTCCAATGCAGGCGGCGCGGACGCGAACGTCCGGATACGCGGAGGCAAAGCTTCGCACCGACGAGGCGCTGGCGAAGGCCGCGGCATCCACGTCCCGCAGGGCCTCGATGACCGACGGGTCGCACTTGAGCGGCGCCGTTCGATACAGGGGAACCTCGTCGTAATCCGCACCCCCGCCCTCCAGCACCCGCGTCAGCTCCGGCGCGCCCCGTTCGGCGCGAAGCAACAGCAACCGCTCCGGAGCGTCGGTCGCGAAAAGCAGCGCCTCGCCCAGGACGGCCCCGTTGTAGGCGGAAGGAATCAGGTCAACTCTCAGGCCGCACGCCTCCAGCGCGCTTCGCGTCGAGGGGCCGATCGCCGCGATTTTCGCCCCTCCGATCTCCCGAACGTCCATGCGGTCCACCCTCAGCCGCTCAAAAAAACTTTTTACCCCCGTCGGGCTGGTGAAGACGAGCCACGCGTAGCCCGAAAGCGCGGGCAGCGGGGCGTCGATCGTCTCCGTTCGGATACAGGGAACCTCCAGAACCTCCGCGCCCCGCGACCGCAGGAGCGTCGTCAGACGGCCGCCCGCTTCCCCGGAACGCGTCACCACCACGCGACTGTTGCGGAGCGGCAGCGCCGCGCGCCAGTCCAGCCGGTCCGCCAGGGCCGCGACAGCGCCGACGACGGTCACGGCGGGGGCCTCCACGTTTTCCGCTTCGGCCCGCTCCGCCAGGTTGCCCAGACGGGCCGTCACACGCCTCTGACGCGCCGTCGTTCCCCGTTCGACGACCGCGGCCGGGGTATTCGCGTCCAGCCCTCCCGCGATCAGGCCGGCGCAAATCTCCGGCAGCTCCGAGACGCCCATCAGAAAGACAAGCGTCCCCTCCAGCCGGGCGATCGCCTCGTAGTCGATCGGTCCGCCGCCCGAGCGCCTGTGCGCCGTGAAAATATGCAGCGACGACGCGCAGCCGCGGTGCGTCACGGGGATCCCCGCAGAGGCCGGGACCGCGATCGCCGACGTCACGCCCGGCACGGGCTCGCAGGGAATGCCCGCCTCCATCAGCGCCTCCATCTCCTCACCGCCGCGCCCGAACAGGAACGGGTCACCACCCTTCAGCCGAACGACGCGCCTGCCCTCGCGGGCCCTGTCGATCAGGATCCTCTCGATCTCCTCCTGCGGCACGGGATGACAGCCGCCCCGTTTGCCGACGTCGATCACCTCCGCCCCCGGCGGAATATAACGCAGAAGCCCCACCCCGACCAGCCGGTCGTGGACGACAACGTCCGCCTCCATCAAAACCCGGAGCCCCCTCACCGTCAGCAGCTCGGGGTCGCCGGGCCCCGCGCCCACAAGCCATACCTTCCCGGGCGCACCCTCCCGACCTTCGATCATCGTAAGCACCTCGCAGGGGCGGCCAACCCCGTCAATTTTTCTCTTAAACTCCCGACGTCGCTTTCTTCGTCGCTCTGCAATTTCAACGCCAGGTTTTCCCCCAGTCGAACCGCGTCTCCCCGATCCCCGGAAAGGGTCCCCCTCCGATAAATTCCGCGGGGCTCGTCGGCGTAGAGGCCCGTGAGACGCAGCTCCCCGCCATGGACCTCCGCCAGCGCCGCCACGGGCAGGGTGCATCCCCCCCCCAGCACCCGCACGAACGCGCGCTCGGCCAGGGCGCAGTCCGTCGCGTCAGGGTCGCGCAGAGCGTCCAGAAAGTCGTATGCCCCGTCGCTGCGGCCCTGGCAGGTCAGTATCCCCTGCCCCGCCGAGGGGAGGATTTCATCCGCCGCAAAAACCCTTGAAATGCGGGCGTCCAGCCCCAGACGCCGCAGCCCGACGGCGGCCAGGACGAGAAACGCGTACTGCCCGCCGTCCAGCTTCTTCAGGCGCGTCAGGACGTTGCCGCGCACCGACTCGACCCTGCGATCGGGCATGATTTTCTCCAGCTGCACCCGACGCCGCGCGGAAGAACACCCGGCCGCCCCGACCCCCGGCTCCGACCGGCCCGCCGGCAGCACCAGCGCGTCCCGCGGGTCGCCTCGTTCGCAAAAAGCGACGAGCGGCAGCCTTTCGTCCTGCTCCATCGGCATATCCTTCAGGCTGTGGACCGCCAGGTCGATTTTTCCGTCCAGCAGAGCCTGCTCCAGCTCCTTCACGAACAGTCCCTTCGCCCCGAAACGATCCTGCGGCGTGCGCAGACGGTCGAACGGCGTCTGGTTCAGGTCCCCGCTCGTCTTCATCGTCACCAGCCCGACCTCCATTTCAGGGTACGAACGCGCGATCGCGTCGATGATCAGGCGGGCCTGCGCGACGGCCAGCACGCTCTCCCGGCTGCCGATACGGATAAGTCTCTTCATGATTTCATGCCCCACATTTCATGATTTCCCGGAAAACTGAAACAAAACTATGGGGTTTCACCCCATAACCCCGCAGGGGGCGCGCCCCCTGACCCCATTAATATTCTGTTAAGTCTTTTCCTCTTTCACCCAGTCGCGCCAGACCCCGCGCAGGCGATCGGAGAGTCGCCGATTCAGGCCCGGCGAACGCCCGCCCGTCGAGACCGCCGCGACGACTTCGCCCTCGGCGATCAGCGCGGGGAAATAAAACGTGCACTCCTCCGGCGCGTCGGCGACGGAAACGTGCACGCCCGCCCTCCGCGCCTCCTCTCCAAGGCGGCGGTTGAGTTCTCTGTCGTTCGTCGCCAGCACGGCCATAAAAATATTCTCGAAACGACACGTCTCACAGCGGGCCTCGATCAATTTCAGCTTTGGAGGCGGGCCGTTTCCACGAACTTCGTCCGAGAGCCCGGCGAACGAGGCGTGAAATTCGGGGCTGATCGCCGTCACGTCCGCGCCGCAGGTCAGGAGCGTGCGCACGCGCCGCAGGGCAACGGCGCCTCCGCCGACAACGAGAACGCTGCGGCCCGCAATATTCATAAAAAGTGGAAAAAACGGAAATGAACGAGCATAAGGACACGTCTCCCTGTCCTCCCGAATCCTGCCCTCCCGAATTGAAACGCTCAAAGTTCCGGAACGGGCATTGTGCAGGAGGCTCCGTCCCCACTCCACGGCCTCGGCCACGGTCATGCCCGTTTCCTTGGGACGCCGGACCAGCACCACGTCGACGCCGCAGTCCCGCGCCGCCTCCAGTTTTTCCCCAAGGCCCCCCGCGACCCCGCTGTCTTTGGTGACGAGGACGCGGACGCTCGTCATCTCCAGCGTCGCCCTGTTCATCGCCCTCGAAAAAGGCCCCTGCATGGCGATGACGTGTCCGGCGTCGAATCCCATCTTCTCGCAGGACAGGATCGCCTCGCCGGTGGGAAGTACCCGGACGAACAGGCGTTTTCGATAATCGACGACGCTCGTGAAGCAGGCCAGCTCCCTGCTGCCCACGGTCAGAAGCGCCCCGGCGTCGCGCCGCCGCGGTTCGTTCAGAAGCTCCGCCGCCTCCCCGCAGGACGCGACCGTCAGGATCTTTTTTTCGTCTATCGTTACACTCTCCCGCATCGCCCGGGCGTAGGGCGTCAACGTGCGCTCACAGGCGCTGCGGGCGTTTTTGCTCACCTCCCGGGCGTGAGGGTGCGTCGCGTCGATCACCCCGGCAACGTCGTTTTGCAGGATAAAAAGCTCCATCTCCCCTGCGTCCATGCGCCCGACATGGACCTCACAAAAACCGGCCACCTCCGCTCCGTACTCCGTCGCCACGGAATAAATCAGAGGCAGGCCGCTGTCCAGAATTTTCCGCCCCTCGGTCGTGCCTCCAAGCAAAAGAATCTTTTTCATTCCGCCCGCTCCATCCTGTAGCCCCTGGGCGTGACCATCCGGCCCCCCAGAATTTTCGTCGCGGAGTTTCCGATCACGACCGTGCAGAACATGTCCAGCTCCTCGTCGCGCAGCTCCAAAAGGGACAGGATCCTGTGGG
>JAISSA010000296.1 GCA_031273365.1 Synergistaceae bacterium | reverse complement strand
TTTACTTTTTACTGCTTTTTAGCTCCATACAGTGGTAGTTTCCGATGGGGTCGCAGCCGGTGACCAGAATTTTTCGAAGAGGCCCGTCGTACGACGCCCCCCGCGCAGGCACGCTCGGCAGAGCGCCATATCTCAGGCACATCGCGGCCACCGCGACGTTCATGCTGAAGGCGCTGCCCAGAGTCTCGCCGAAACAGTCCTTTACCCCGGGAAGAACGAAGGCGTCCGGAAGCTCCTCCGCAAAGGCCCGCGCTTCCACCCCGTCGAACCAGGAACCGTTTGCGGAGCCCACAACCACGTCCGCCTTCCCGCCCCTTTCGATACACCTCCTTATGGCGTGTTTTACGGCATCCTCCGCCCCCGGCGGATCGAATTTTCCGATAAGAGGCCACGCCTCGAGGCCGACGGACACGCTCTCCCCAATCAGGCAGCAGGAGCCCTCGTCGGCGCGTTCCAGAATAAACGCCGCCGCTCCTTCACTGAGCTGCACTCCCGCGGAAATTTCGTTTTTGCCGAGCGCATCGAACAGGTCGGCGCAGTATTCCTCCACCGCGCCCGCAAACATCACGTCCGCCCCGCCGGTTTCGATCAGCAGCTTCGAGTAAAGGAAAGCGTTTCCCCCCGTCAGCACCGTCCCCGGCCCTTTCAGGTTCAACTGCATACAGACCTGCCCGACGCAGGCGTTCGCCACCGTCCCGGCGAAAAGCGTGGGACTGCACAGGTCCGGTTCGTCGCGGGCGGCGGCTTTGGTGAAGCCGATGTTCGAGACCAGCGAACCATAACCCGTCGTAAACACGACGCCGTAACGAAACGGCGCGGCCGCGTCGATCGTCAGCCCAGCGTCCTTCTGCGCCTCGAGCGAGGCCGCCAGCGCCAGACGGGAGTAGCGGTTCACCCGGCGCAGCTTCGAGGCCGGAAGGTCGACCGTGAACGGAAGTTCCTTTTCTCTGAAAACAACGCCGTCCGTCTCCGGCGTTCCTCCCCCGTTCAGGCTCCGCCATACGGCGTCCACGCCCGTTCCCGGCGCGCCGATGATTCCGATGCCCCTGACGGAGATCCCGCCCGCGTTCATTCGGCGACCCTCCCCACGAGGATGCTCGCGATGTTGCCGGCAAAGGCGAAGGAGTTCGACAGCGCGTACCGTATTTCACAGGCACGCGGCCTGGAATCGAGTTTTCCGCCCGCGTCGATCGGACGCCCGAGGTTGGGAAGGGGCATGTACACCTGATTTTCGATCGCCAGAAGGAGCGCCGCCAGCTCGATCGCCCCCGACGCCCCCATACAGTGGCCGGTTATGGCCTTCGTGGAGGTGACGCAGGGCTTTTTTGCGGGGCCGAACAGCGCGTTGATCGCGTTTATCTCCATCTGATCGTTGGCGACCGTGCCCGTCCCGTGTCCGTTGATGTGGTCGACGTCTTCGGGGGACACTCCCGCCTCGCGGATGGCCTCCCTCATGGCGTGAACGACGGCGACCCCCTCGGGGTCCGGGGCCGTGATGTGGTAAGCGTCGTTCGCCAGCCCGCAGCCCAGCACCTCGCCGTACAGATGCGCTCCCCGCGCCCTGGCCGACTCGAGTTCCTCGAAGATGAAAAACGCGGCCCCCTCGCCGATGTTGATGCCGTCGCGGGCCTCGTCCCAGGGGTTGCACACGCCGCCGCTCAGTGATTTGAGGGTGTGAAAACCCACGGCGGCGGCCGTCGTCAGAGGATCCGCCCCGCCCACGACGCACAGACGGCAGAGCCCGTTCCTGATGAACTCGAACGCCATCCCCGCCGCGGTCGTCCCCGCCGCGCAGGCCGCCGAGCTGACCCACGTCCCTCCCTTCACTCCGGAGAGCGCGCGAAGCCAGCTCAGGTAGTCGTTGACGTGCTCCAGTTCGCCCTCTCCCGCCGCCCAGGACGCGATCCCGTCGATGATCGCGACCAGCGTTCCGAAACACAGCCACGCGTCCGGGCCGTACCCCCCGATGGTGGCGCTGTCCAAACCGCTGTCCCGCAGGGTTTCTTCGAGCGCAATGCGCATCAGAGCCCTGACGCGGGACTCTCCTGTGGGCTTTACGGCCAGCGGAGGCAGGTCTCCCGTGACTTCTCCGAAGAACTCCGTCGTCAGCCCGTCCGTGGGGAAAAGGGTGCATTTTCTTATGCCGGACGCGCCGTCCGAACAGCTTTTGAAGAACGCGTCCTTTCCCCTGCCGGCGCCGGAGACCACGCCCAGCCCCGTTATGACCACCCTTTCGCCCATCAGCCGTTCGTCCCGAGCTTTTCTCTGATATATGCGGCTATCCTGCCGATGGTCGTGAGCCGCGGCATATCCTCGGCCTCCACCTTTATACCCCATTCTTCATAGATCAGGACAACCAGTTCCAGCCCGTCGACCGAGTCCAGCCCGAGGTTTTTCTCCTCCGCAGGATCGGCCGCAGAACTGAAAAGCGGCATCGAGGGAGAAATATCTTCGGCTTTGACGTCGTTCAGGTCCATTTTTTCTACGATTTTTTCGGCGATCTTTTTTTCGAGATTCTCCAGGTT
>JAISSA010000285.1 GCA_031273365.1 Synergistaceae bacterium | reverse complement strand
GCGCGTCCCAAACTGATCATCGCGGACGAACCCACGACAGCCCTCGACGTCACCGTCCAGGCTCAGATTCTGCGGTTGATGGAGGGCATTGTGAAGAACCACGGGACGGCTCTCATTCTGATTACGCACGACCTGGCGGTCGTCTCGGGCCTGACCGAGCGGGTGGCCGTGATGTATTGCGGGCGTATCGTCGAGGAGGGCCCCACAGCTCTGGTCATTCATTCCCCGCTCCACCCCTATACGGAGGGGCTTTTGAACTCGATACCCCGCATGGAGAAAAAATCCCGCCGCCTTCCGCAGATTTCCGGGATGGCGCCGAACCTGCCGGAGTTCTCGGACAGTTGCGCGTTCGCGCCGCGGTGCCCGAACGCGTTCGAAAAATGTTTACGGGCCGCCCCGCCGATGCGTCAGACGGGCGCAGGTCGAAGAACGGCCTGCCATCTCCGCGGAGGTGAAACGGAGAAATGACGACAACGATGACCCTTCAGATGCAAAACAGCCTTTTGCAGGTGAAGAACCTGGTTCAGCATTTCGAGCTGCCGCTGTCGTGGATGGACCGATGCCTTAGAAGGGAGAGGCGCTTCGTGCACGCGGTCAACGGCGTCAGCTTCGAGATCGGGCCGGGCGAGGTGTTCAGCCTGGTCGGAGAATCGGGGTGCGGAAAATCCACCATCGCCAGGACGGTGGTGCGCCTGCTCACTCCCCGGAGCGGAGAGATCGTTTTCGAGGGCAGGGAGATCGGACGCCTGAAAGCGCGGGAGTTGAGGCCCATCCGCCGGGAGATTCAGATGGTGTTTCAGAACCCTTACGCCTCGCTGGACCCCCGGCAGAGGGTCGGGGAGATCCTGATGGAGCCGCTTCTTTTTCACGGCATTGCCGGGAGCAGGGAAGAGGCGCTGGAGCGCATGTTTCGTTTGATGGACATTACCGGTCTGCACCGGGACCAGGCGAATCGTTACCCGCACCAGTTTTCGGGCGGCCAGCGTCAGCGCATCGGCATAGCCCGCGCGCTGGCGACCGGCCCGAAACTGATTGTCGCGGACGAGCCCGTCTCCGCTTTGGACGTGTCCATACAGGCGCAGATACTGAATCTGATGATGGACCTCCGCGAGGAATTTCACCTGTCGTACCTCTTCATTTCGCACAATCTGGCCGTTGTGCGTCATGTAACGGACAGAGTCGGCATAATGTACCTCGGCTTTATCGTGGAACAGGCCGGTTGCGACGACATTTTCGAGCATCCCCTGCATCCATACACGAAAGCGCTGCTGGACGCTGCGCCCTCGGTGGACAAGGACCACATCGAGGCCCCGCTTTCCGGCGAAGTTCCGAGTCCGTTGACCCTGCCGCCGGGGTGCGTGTTTGCGTCGCGCTGCCCGAAGCGCGAAAAACTCTGCGACGAAGAGCGCCCGCCCCTGAAAAAAAACGGCTCTCGTGAGGTCGCGTGCCACTTCGTGGAATAAGGAAGAAAAGAAGAAAATTATAAGAAGAAAATTAACGGGGTCAGGGGACAAGTCCCCTGCGGGGTGTGGGGCAGAGCCCCGCGTATTGGTTAGCTCCCTGGTCCTGGTAAAACAAAACACCAGCGCGGCAGGAGCCGCGTGAAAGAGCGTGATCTAAGGTAACCGTCATATTTTATTTGAAACCTGGAGGGTGATGAAGTATGTGGCATTGCAGAAAGTCTGTAAGGTTCTTTATTGTGTGCTGTCTCGTGCTGCTGTCGACAGCGGCCTGGGCCGCGGAGAAAAGCATCGTCGTGGGGCTGGCGTCGGATACGCTGTTCCTTGACCCGCAGCAGCAGAACGAGACCATTACCAACGCGATAACCGGGCATGTCTACGAACCGCTCATCAGCGCCAGCCCCGACGGAAGCAGCCTGCTCCCGACGCTCGCGGAATCCTGGGAGCTTGCTCCGGACCAGCTTACGTGGACCTTTCATCTGCGCAAAGGGGTCCGGTTCTCCGATGGAACCCCTTTTACCGCGGAGGACGTAAAATTCACCTTCGAGCGGGCCGGGAAGTTCATCATCAAGGACAGGGTCGCTTCCATTGAAAACATCAAGGTTGTCGACGAGCACACGCTCAGGATCGTCACGAAAACGCCGAACGCGGTCCTGCTGGACCAGCTGGAGCTGCTCAAAATAATGAGCAAAGCTTATACAGAAAAGGTCGGCGACGAAGAGGTCAATCTGAAGCCCATGGGCACAGGCCCCTACATCTGCACCGAGTGGATCAGGGAGGATCATATTACCCTCGAGGTCAACAAAAATTACTGGGGCGACGCTCCGGCGATCTCTCACGTTCGTTTCCGCCCGATCACGAACGCCGCGACGCGCACGGCCGCTCTTCTGACCGGCGAGGTCGACCTTATCGAGGACATCCCGGTGCGTGACGTCGATCGCGTGAAAAAAGCCGAGGGAATAAAGGTGGATGAACGCCCGGGTATGCGCCTCATATATCTGCACATTGACGGCGACCGCGAGCCGACGCCGGGCGTGGACGGCCCCGTCAACCCCATGAAGGACGTGCGGGTACGGCGGGCGATGTCCCTTGGGATCGACCGCCAGGCCATCGTCGACGTCATCATGAACGGCAACGGCTACCCGACGGGGCAGCTGCTGCTCGAGGGGAAACGCGGCTATCTCGCGGATCTTCCGCTCCCGGAGTACAACCCGGATAAAGCCAGGGAACTTTTAAAGGAAGCGGGATACGAAAAGGGCTTCAAGGTCAAACTCGACGCGCCGAACGGGCGTTACCCGAACGACGCTCAGATTGCGCAGGCGATAGCGAGCCAGCTCGCGAAGATCGGAATCGAGGTCGACCCGATACTCCACCCGAAATCGACGTTTTTCGATTACGTTCGTCCCGGCGACAAATCGAGCCTTGTCATGACCGGCTGGTCGGAGGAAATCGACACCGGCGCGATGGGCAACACCCTTTTTTACACGCGGGGGAAGCATCCCTCCAAGGGAGGCTCCAACCGCTGCCATTACTCCAACGATGAATACGACCGGCTGCTGGACGAAGCGGACCGGACCGCAGACGTTGCGAAGCGCGCCGGGTTTCTGACGGAGAGCACCCGCATCATTCTGGATGACGTGGGGCTCATTCCCTTACTGTTCAATCAGGATATTTACGGCAGCAAGGCCAGGGTAAAATTCACGCCGCGCGCGAACAAATACATCCTGGCCTCTGAGCTGGACATCGTGGAGTGAAGGTCCTGATGGATCCTCACGTTCCTTTGGTTGGTCATCAGGATCATGGCAGGGAGCTGATCCTGAAGCGTCTGGATGAAGTCCGCGACGCGCTGGTCGAGTTGAGTCACAGAATTCATGAGAAGCCCGAGCTGGGTTACGAGGAGTTCAGCGCTCGCGACTGGCAGGTGGATTTTCTGCGCGAACAGGGTTTTGACGTGGAGGCGCCGTACTGCTGGCTTGAAACGTCGTTCAGGGCTTCGATCAAAACTGGCGACGCCGAGGGGCCGCGTCTGGCGTTTCTCGCCGAGTACGACGCCCTGCCTGGCGTCGGGCACGCATGCGGGCACAACATCATCGCGGCGTCCGCCGTGGGGGCCGGCGTCGGGCTGGCCCACGCCATGAAGCAGGCCGGCGTCGCCGGTGAGGTCATCGTCCTCGGGACTCCCGGTGAGGAGGGCAAGGGCGGCAAGATTCACCTCGTGGAACATGGCGCTTTCGACACCATCGACTTCGCCATGATGGTGCATCCCTCGAACCAGAATCTCATAGGAAGAGCGGGACTTGCCGCTCAGGGCCTGACGGTGCAATATCGGGGGAAAGCGGTCCATTCCGCGGTGCCCGAGAAGGGAATCAACGCGCTTTCGTCGCTGATCGCCCTCTTTAACTCCATCGACATGCTCCGCCAGATTTGGCCGGACACGGGACGGTGCAACGGGATCATAACGGAGGGGGGGAAAGCGTCCAACATCATCCCCGACTTTGCGGAGGCCAGATTTACGGTACGCGCCGGCAAAAAGAAGGAGCTCCTGGCGATGATGGAGGGCATCCGCTCGGCGGCGAAGTCCGCGGCGCAGCTCACCGGGGCGACGGTCGAGCTTTTGGAGGCGCCTCTGTTCGCGGAAAGATACTCCAATTCGACGATGGGGGAGCTGTTCAAGGCCAATATCGAAGCGCTGGGCGAGCCCGTCGACTACCCGGACCCGCAGGCCCGCGTGGGCTCCTCGGACATCGGCAACGTCTCGATGGTGGTTCCCTCGATTCACGAGTATCTGGCAATTGCCGGTGCGGAGGTTGCGGGCCACACCGACGCTTTCCGCGAGGCGGCGCGTTCGCCGCGCGGCGACGAGGTCGTTCTTCTGGCCGCAAAAGGGCTGGCGATGACGGGATGGGATCTGGCGACGAACGCCGATAAAAGAGCCGAGGCTCAAAAAGAATTCATGGAACGCGCTTTGCCGAACCGCTGCTGAATCCGGGATTGCCCGGGGAGAGGCCCGCCGACGCGGCCCGCCCCGGGCAGTTCTCCAATCCTCATAATAGCTTATGCTCAATTTTATTCCAAAATTCCAGAGAAAATTCCCATCATCAGCAAAAAATGTAAGAAGTTGCAATTACTGATCTTCTTTCAGTTTAAAGCAATAAAATCGATTTAGTCATTACAAACCCTTAAGCCCTGCCTGACGAATATGAGTTATAGCCCTGCTGCGACAATACGTATGTCCTCAGTCGCGAAACCTCTGTCGTATGATGACGCAGGATAGCCTTGAAAACAGTTGAGGAGGAATTCGAGTGAAGCTCAAAATTCATCGTGGAACAAATCAGATCGGCGGAAATATTGTCGAGATCGTGACGGAGCGGACAGAAGAGCGGACGAAAATTTTTCTCGACTGCGGCGCGAACCTGCCGCCGCTCGACAATCGTCGGTGGTCCGACACGACGGAGATCGACGGGCTCACACGAGGAGCGAGCGACTGCAACGCTCTTTTCGTCACTCATTATCATTCCGACCACTGCGGGCTGATATCCCGCGTGAACGAGGACATACCCATTTACGCGGGCCGCGAGACGGAGGCGGCGCTGGGGATCATCGCGGATTTCATCGACGCGCCGCGGCCGAAAATACGGGTCGTGGAAGCGGGCGCTGCCGTTACGATCGGCGGCGTCACGATTCTGCCGATCCCCGTTCGGCACAGCGCGCGCGGCGCGATGATGTTTCTGGTGGAAGCGGAAGGACAAAAGCTTCTCTATACCGGAGATTTCGGCGACTTCAGGGGCGTCGGTTACGAGCCGCTCAGGGGCGTTGACGTCATGCTCTGCGAGGGCACGAACATACACGCGCCGGGGGGAATGACCGAAGCCGACGTCGAGGCGGAGGCCGCGCGAATCATGAAGGAGACGCGGGGCAGCGTGTTCGTTCTCTGTTCCACGACAAACGTCGACAGAGTCGCGGCCATAGAAGCGGCCTGCGCCAGAAGCGGCAGAACCCTGGCGATCGATCCGTTCATGAAGGCGATACTGGAAAGCATAGCGCCGATTCGCTCGGTCCCGTCCATCGGGTTTGTCCCGAATTTCGTCGGCAAAGAAAAAACACCGGGAGCCTATAAATATCTGACGCGCTATCTGGCGAGAGGCGACAAATTTTTCCGCAGCGCGAAGGATATAGCAATGGAAGACGGCCTCGTATTCATGGTTCGCCCGACGATGAAGAAATTCATCGAGCGGCTCGACAGGCACAAATCCGTCAGCGACGGAACGCTCATCTACTCCATGTGGAACGGGTACAAAAAGACAGAGCCCGTGAGCGATTTTCTGGCGACGGCGCGGTCATTGGGCGTGGAGATCATCGACCTCCACGCAAGCGGCCACGCCTGCAGGCGCGAGCTGGAGGCCGCGGTCCGGCGCGTCTGTCCGAAGACGCTGATTCCGATCCATACGGAGAGTTCCGCGGAATTCAAAACCATGCATAA
>JAISSA010000283.1 GCA_031273365.1 Synergistaceae bacterium | reverse complement strand
CCGCGTCCCCAGTTCCATGGATGGTTCTCGTCTCCCTCGACCTTGACGACCTTGCCGTCCTTCACGTAGAGCTTCGCGCCGCATCCGCCGTGGCAGCCGGGGCCGGCCGACCAGGTGGTCGTATTTACGATGTGATTATACTTAATCATTGTTTTCGTTTGTATAATGCGCTTCGGCAGTATACGTCCCCTTTCCGGTGAAGTTTTGGTCTATAAATTCAGTATCCATCAGAGCGATGTATCGCAAAAATGGATTCTTCAGAGATCCCCTCATGTCACCCCCTCCGTATTCAGTATGTTCGGCCGGGCAAAGACGACGATATTTCAGCGCCTCGCGTTCACCTGTAACCAAAAAAGCTCACGCAGGCGGGAAACAACGCCGCCATGATCACGACCATGAGAAGCGTCGGGATGATGCCCGCCCTGAACAAATCGCCCGCTCTGTAGTACCCCGCGGAATAGGTGTACAGAAATATGGGCTCAGTGAAGACCAGAAGCATCGTCGCGCCGGACCAGAAGACCGGAAGCAAAACCAGCGCGGTCATGTTGCCGCCCGTCACGGTCGCGATGCCGACCAGCACCGGGGCAAAGATGGCGGCCACGGACGGCGCCGTCGGTATCGTGACCCTCAGCGCGGCGATGATCAGGCCGACGATCAGAAACAGGGAAAATACCGAGAGTTTGTCGATATGGGAGAAAAGAGAGTTCATTATCCACCCCATAGCGCCTGTCGTGTTGACGCAGCCCATCGTGACGGCCACCGAACCGACCATCAGGAGCAGGTTCCAGTCGGCCTCCTGCACATAGGCCTTCCAGTTCATCAGGTCGACGCCCGGCATGAACATGACGAAAAACGCGCAGGCGGCGACGACGGTCGTGTTGAGCGCCGGAAACCACGTGCTGGAAAACCAGAGCGAAATGGTTATTGCGATGACGGTGCACGCGATTTTTTCTTTAACGCTCATCGGCCCGGCCTCCGCGTGCTTTTCCATGATCATTCTCTCTGCCTCTTCGGGCAATGGCTCGGGCTTGAACAGGGCGCAAAGACAAAAGCAGAGAAAGAAGATGATGAGCAGGGAAAACGGCGTCGCGATCAGAAACCAGTGCAGGAATTTGAGATCGATCCCCTGTTGCAGCAGTATGGACTGCGCGATCAGGTTTCCGGGAGACCCCGCCGGGGAGATGAACCCGCCGGTGCCGGCCGCCGCGGGAAGAACGATCATCAGGCATTTGCCGAGCCTCGATTCGCCGGGTTTGAGGTCGCACGCTTTCAGGAACGCCAGGATGATGCTGTAGAACATGATCAGCGTCCCGAAGTTGGAGAGGAACCCCGAGAAGATGCAGGCGGCGAAGCCGAACCCATAGACGATCATTTTGGGGTTGCCCCGGGACATGCGGGTGATCGTCGCGCTCACCCGCATGGGCAGCGTCGTCCGGGAAAGCGCGCCCGTGATGCCGAAACAGAAGAGCACGAAGAAAAAGGACGTGCCGCCAAAATCCGCCCACACGTTGCCGAGGGCGGTGATCTCGAAGTAAGGCAGAAGAACCATCAGCGTCAGGCAACTGACGGCCAGAGGGGCGACCTGAGCGACAAAGAGCACGATCGCCCCGAGGAAAATTCCAATCGAGGCCATCGCCGCCTCCGGGTTCCCGTTTTCCCTTTTCGCCAGACTTTCCGCGAGCCCCTGAAACGGCGGGCACAGGGCAAAAAACGCGATGACGGCGACCGCAACGACAAGGCCCGCGGCTCGTCTTTGTGTTGTTTTGGACAAAAAATCCGAACTGAATTTAAATTCCATACCCTGTTCCCTTCAATAATTAATGTCAACGACTTAAGCCAAAAAAGCCAAAAAACCGCGGGGCCCGCCCCGCACCCCGCAGTGGACTCAGTCCCCTGACCCCGTTTATTTATTTTTTTTGAGAGGAATGTCTCCAAGATTGACGCACCCGGAGGTTTTCAGCCTGTAAAAGGGTTTTGTCTCGAACCCCGGAGCCACGAGGACCAGATCGAAAACACCCACGGGAAGGTCTTTGAACCAAAAATCGCCGTAGTTGTCGGTGGTGGTCTCCCAGACTTTTGCCCCCGAATTGAGGCGGCATTTCGCCCCGATGATCACTTCCTTCTCTGTCGGGTCGTACAGCGTTCCGGCGATGAACTGCCCCGGGATGTTGCGATAAAACACCCTCGGATGCAGTCCCGTCTCCGGCATCAGGACCGACGCGCCCTCGACGTCGTCCGTAAGCTCGCTCTCCTCGCCGAACCGCATCGCGCCGGTCGAACAGGCCTCGACGCAGCGGGGAAGCTTCGATCCGTGGTCCAGCAGGTGGGCGCAGCCCGTGCATTTCTGACAAATGTTCAGCGCGTCGTTGTAATAGATGACGTCGTAGGGACAGGCCGTCCGGCATGTCCCGCAGCCCGTGCACTTTTCGGGGTCGATGAGGACCAGTCCGTCCTCCCTGCGAAAGATCGCGCCGCTCCCGCAGGAGTCCATGCAGGCCGCCTTTTCGCAGTGGTTGCAAAGCCTCGCCATGTAATGGACCTTCACCTTCGGGATCGTTCCGCGGACGTGCTCGTCCACCTTCGCCCAAAAGTGCCCCGTCATGGGCTGCGGCCTGGCGTAGGGCGTCCAGTCGTTGCCGGCGTGCTCGTCCTTGCAGGCGAGCTGACAGTTATAGCAGCCGTTGCACCGCGCTACGTCGATAACGAATACCTTCGTCACTTCCCGCCGCCCCCTTCCTCGGTCAGCCCTTCCTCAATAAGCCAGCCCTCAAGGCAGACGCCGGCGTCGGGATCGATCCGGCGCGCGAAGGCCTCGGGATAATCTCTCTTCCAGCCCTCCATTTCCTCGTCCTGAACCTTTTCCACCTCCACGAGGAAGCCGCTCACCGCCATGCCCGTCGCGTTTTTCGACGTCATGGAGGTGGGGGTGATGAGGTTGATCGCCCCGCCCCGGTCGAGGACCCCCGGTATGATCGGGTCGTACCTGGACCCGTGATCGACGTAGCACGCCCCGGGGATAAGGCGCTCGGTGACGTAAGCGCCGCAGAGCACGACGCCTCGCTCGTTGTAAACCTTTACGATGTCCCCATGCGCGATGCCGCGTTTTTCGGCCTCGGTCGCGTGAAGCCACAGAGGCTCGTACTGGTAGCCGTCGCGGGCCCTGATCTTCATGGTCTCGACCTCGCGGTTCCAGACGATGTCGTCGCACTGAGCGTGAGTGCGCCAGCGGCCGTGATTGGAAACGCAGAGCAGCGGGTATGTTTTCGCGCGCTCGCTGGAGATGCGCTCGTCGTGGCTCTCGCTCTTCTCTATCCAGTGGGGGACCGGCGGGCGCTCGGGGTCGTCCGGCATGTTCCTTTCGATGTCGGACGACGAGTACTCCAAAAGCCCCGTCGGCGTCGTGAGGGGGTTGCTCCCGGGGTCTTTGTAAAAATTGAACAGGCCCGCCGGGACCTCCTGCGCGTCGGCTTTGCAGGGCACGACGAACACCTTTCTCCGCCGGAACTCGTCCCACGACATCCGCTCCTCGCAGCCGGACGCCCTGTAAAAAAGGCGGACCTTTTCTTCCTCGCTCAGGTCTCCCCCCGTGTAGGCCCTGTAGTACTCGGGCCCGAGCTTCGCCGCCACCCGCGCGCAGGCCTCGAAATCGGACACGGATTCGCCCACGGGCTCGCAGCACGGTTCCTCCAGATAGACGGACTGGAAACTTCCGCTGCTGAGGTCGTTGCCCAGGTCGTTCAGCTCGTGTTTGGTGCAGACCGGCAGAATGATGTCGGCGAGGTAACAGTCGTTTTCCATCCAGGGGTGCTGGACCACGATGGTCTCTATGGAGGGGTCCCGCATACACTTCACGGTGAGGTTCCCGTCGTTCCAGCAGGTCGTCTGACAGGGCGCGGACGACCACATCATGTGCACCTTCGACAGGCCGGGGCGGGGGTAGACCTTCTTTTCGAACTGGAAGCGCGTCGTCGGGACGCGGACGTTGTTCGCCTTCGGTATCTGGCTGGTGCTGAAAACGTGCATACCATACCACTCGGCCTTTCCGTCGAGGATGGCCCTGTGAATGAGGCAGCGGGGAATGAACTGCTTCGGCGCGGGAAGCCGTTTGAACAGGTCGATGAGCTCGGGCGCTCGTTTTGCCTGCTCCGGGTTCAGCACGAATCGCCTCATGTTGATCTCCTCCGGCACATCCCCGTCGACCGGGCGCAGCGGGTCCCCGACGTGCGGGACCTGCGGCAGGAACTCCCCCGTGTAGGGGATGGGATAATCCTTCGCCCACATGTTCCACTCGATCATCTTGGCCTGATGCACGCCCGGCTTCCCGAGCCCGCGCATACCGAGCAGCATGACCTCCAGGCGGGCCGGCTCGGAGGCGTAAGGGCCCCTTATAAAGCAGCCGCCGTTGCCGTGGAGGATGCTCGTGACTTTTTTCGCCCAGTCGCGGGCCAGGGCCTTGATCGTCCACTCCGGCACGCCGCACTTTTCCGACGCCCAGGCGGGCGTCTTCGGGATGCCGTCCTCCCCGCCCATGACGTAGTCGACGAATTTCTCGAATCCGTAGGTGTGCTCCGCGATGTATTCCTTTTCATAGGTCCCCTCGGTCAGCCACATCCAGGCGATGGCGAGCTGCAGGGCCGCGTCGGTGTTCGGCAGCACGGGAATCCACTTGTCGGCGTGCACCGCAGCGCCGTAGTTCAAATCGGGGCAGATGTAGACGCTCTTAATGCCGATCTCCGCAAACCAGTAGCACAGGCGGCTGGGCATGTACATGCCGAAGCCCAGAGGCGTCGTCTCGGGATCGCAGCCCCAGAACAGCAAAAGCTCCGCGTGCTTCGCGATGTCGGGGTACAGGTTCGCCTGCGGCGTCTGCTCGCCGACGGGTTCACAGCCCCAGACGTGCTTGGCGCCCCAGTACCAGCCCTCCCAGCTGTCCATGTTGCGCATCTGCAGGGTGTACCCGCCCATCAGCGACATCAGGCGGTTCGGGCAGCCGTGGCTCGGAGCCACGTTTTTCCCCTCCCCGTGCATGTCGGACTGACAGAGCACGGCCTCCGGCCCGTACGTGTCCCTCATGCGGACGAGTTCGTCGGCGCATATCCGCGCCGCCTCGTCCCACGAGATGCGCACGTAACCGGACCGGCCCCTGTTTTGCGGGTTGCGCTCCCCGGCGGGGTCCCAGTCCACCCTTTTGAGCGGGTATCGGACGCGGTTCGGGGAGTACACCCTCGATTTGTACCCGAGCCCGAAAGGCGTGATGGGGACGTGATCGAGGGCGGAAAAAGTCTTCCCGAAGGCCTCCATCTTCCACGGATTGCAGTGAGCGTCCGTGTATTCCTTATCATAACGGTAAGGCCGTATCCGCGTGATCTTCCCCCCGTCCGAGTCCACAAGGCAGGGAGCGCCGCTTTCGGGCCCCATGAGGCTGAAGCTCACCACGCTTTGACGTTCCTGTTCGAATTTGCTCAACGTCGATTTACCCCCATATTTTTTATAATCCTTTTATAATCCATCCTGGAGGTTCCGGTTTTTCCGCTTGCCCCATACGATGGTGACGACGGAAATCACGGTGATGGCCCAGAAAAACCAGCACAGGGGAGAGCCGAAGAAAACGCGGTACTCGCCGAAGGACAGCTGGAGGGCCCGTCGGGCGTTCCGCTCGAAGATCGGCGAGAGGATGAATCCGATGAGCATGGTCACGATCGGAAACTCCAGTCTGGAAAGGACAAAGCCGACCACCGCGAAAAACAGCATGAGCCACACGTCCGTCAGGCTGCGGTTCAGCGCGTACACGCCGACCAGGCAGAAAACGCAGACGACGGGGTAGATCAGCGTGCTTTCGAGCCTCGCGATGCCGGCAAAAAGACGGTACGTGAGCATGACCACGATAAAAAGCATGATATTGCACAAAATCAGCCCCGCGTACACGTTATAGACGGTCTGCGGGGATTCGGCAAATATCAGCGGCCCCGGGGTCAGCCCCTGCACCAGGAAGGCCCCGATCAGCACCGCCGCGCCCGTGTCCCCCGGGACCCCCAGCGAAAGCAGGGGAATCATGTTGGCGCCGCAGACGGCGTTGTTGGCCGCCTCGGACCCGGCGATTCCCTCGACGGAGCCCTTCCCGAACAGCTCCGGGTGTCGCGCGCTTCTTTTCGCCGCGTCGTACCCGACCCAGCAGGCCAGCGCGGGACCCAGCCCCGGCAGCGCGCCGATGCCGCAGCCGATAAAGGAGCTGCGCAGCCAGTGCTTCCAGGAAAGCCTGAAATCCTCGCGGGTGAACTGATTGTCTTCTTTGCAGGTCGCGGGGGGGAGAAGGGCCTTGTCTTTGGCCCCGCGGACGTTGCCCACCTGCCTGAGCAGCTCGGAAAAGGCCAGAGCGCCGATGAGCATGACCATCAGGTCAATGCCGCTCGAAAGCTTCAAAATGCCGAAGGTCAGGCGCGGAGTGGTGTAGACGGCGTCCATGCCCACGCACCCGAACAAAAGGCCCAGACAGCCGCCCATAAGCCCCTTGATCATGGAACGGCCGGCCGCGGACGCGATGATGGTCAGGGAGAACACCATGAGCACGGTGTACTCGGCCGGGCCGAACTTCAGCGCGTACCTCGCGATGGGCTGCGCGCTCAGCACAAGGACGACGGAGCTGAACAGGCAGCCGAAGCAGGACGCCCACAGGGCGCACTTGATGGCCTTGACCGCCTTGCCCTGTTTGGCCAGCGCGAACCCGTCCGCCACGGTGGCCGCCGCCGCGGGTGTGCCGGGCGTGGCGATGAGGATGGCGGAAAGGCTGCCGCCGAAGGTCCCGGCGTTGTAGGCGGCCAGCAGCATGATGAGGGACTGCGTCGGCGTTATGTAGTAGGTCATGGGGACGATCAGGGCGATGGCCATGGTGGCCGTAAGCCCCGGGATCGCGCCCATCACCAGCCCGAGGACGATGCCGCCCGCCAGATAAATGAAATTTCCCGGCATCAGAACCTCCAAAAAACCGTTCGCGAGCATTGAAAGCATTGAAAGAATTGAAAGCATTTCTTTCGGCCTCCCTTACGGCAGCCGGAGCTTGAGGAGATACGTGAACGCCGCGAAAATCAACGGAGGCAGCACAATCGCCGTGACGCCCAGTTTCCACCATGTACGCTGGCCGTAGAGCCGGATCAGAACCGCCAGAACGACGATCGTGACCGGAACGTAGGAAAAGGCGTAGAGCAGCGCGGTGTACGCCCCCATGACCAGCAACGTGGCGCCGGCCAGTTTGAGCTCTTCCGCGCTCAGAAGGTACACCTTCTGGTCCTCTCGATTTCGCTTATGCCAGCCGGAGACGAAAAGAGATGCGGAAAGCGCGAACACGGTCGCCGTGATCGCCAGAGGAAACGAGCGGGGAGAGGGAGAGGCCCCGGCGACGCGGCGAATCTGCCACGGGATGACGAAAAAATACAGGGCTATCGAAAAAAGCGCGAAAAAACCTCCCGCATACCGTTCCACCTGGCTTTCCTTCAGGCCTTCCTTCAGCGACACAAAAGCTCCCCCCTCTCCTGTTGTACGCAATACGCATTCGGGCCAAAGAGACCCGCCGTCTGTCCGCTTAAAAAGCGCCCGCGTCCCAGGCCACGAGGCGAACGAATCCGCCGTCGGCCATTTCGCAGCGGAAGGGGAAGGCAGCGATGATCATCCGTTTGCCGGTCACCTCGTCGACGTTGCCGCCCGCGTTTTCTATGGTGCAGACGCCGTGCTGCATGAACAGGCGATGACAGGGCTCGTAGTCGGAAAACTCCGCGGCGGGGTCTTTGCCCGTGGCGGCGCGATAGGCCGTGTCGAGCCACGGCATCTGCTCCTTCAGGGGGTGGTGCCACAGAGGAGCGTCCGTCGCGCCCCAGGTGCCGGTGATGCCCTTGATGTGTTTCGTGTGAATGAGCCACGCCGCGACCTCAGGGCCCATGCCGGGGTAGTAGTTGTAGTACTTGTCGTTATTTTTCCGCCAGAAGTGGTGAAACCCGGTGTTGACGACGACCCAGTCGTTCTCGCGAATCTCCAGTCCGTCTTTCGCGGCGGCCTTCTCGAAATCCGCGGGCTTCAGCTCGACCCAGACGTCGCCAAATTTTTTGGGATCTCCGCCGGCGGCGTTCCATTTTTTGTCGAACTCCACCGCCAGGTGACGCATGTCGAGAACGACGCCCGTCCCGATGCAGTGCTCCAGCGGAATTTCATCGAGGCTGTAGCCGTAGCGGTCGCGATCGACCTCTTCCTCGTGGAGCACGTGGTTGGGCGCGTCCATGTGAGTCCCGGCGTGCAGCGTCCCCGTGTACGTCATGGTCCGTTTATGAAAACGCCCCAGATACTGCCCCCGCGGAAAAATCAGGTCCTGACGGGGCCCGGGAAAAGGCCACAGAGGCGTGTCCACGCCCCACGGCATGGACAGATCGTAAATTTTCGTCATCTTACTTCGATCCAGATAAAACCTGCTTTTATCGAGCGGCATATACACCATTTCGTTACTCCCCCTTAATTGTTCGACGTAATTTTATTTGGTATTTTTTGAATAATATTCAAGGCAATTGTTGACTAAATCCATAAAGAGATTGATCATGGCCCTGCTCGCGGTGATTCTGTAATAAGTCTGAATCTGGTCGATCATCCGCTGAGGATCCTCGTTCAGGGCGTAGCCGCAAAAAAGATCGCACAGGTGATCGTCCGGAAAGGCGCTGAACTTGGAAACCCAGCAGCCTTCGATTTTTTTGTCGGCCGCGTTCACTTTCGCAAAGACCGACATTTCGTCGGAAACAACGCTGTTCAGGCGCTCGGAAAGATGCGTGGTCCCGCAGAAATAATCGTAGTGCACCCCCGGAAAGCGCAACCGCTCGGGCCCGACCTTCGGAATGCGGATCGACGTCCAATATTGGGCGAGAGCGCGCAAAAACCTGTCGTACAGGTCGTAAAGCGCCTCGATCAGGAGGTCTGTCGAGGGAAAATGCATGGTCGACCTGATCTGTTTCACGTACACATCCATGCCGGCATAGATGGAATTTCCCAGAAAAATCCGCTCCAGCTCCGCGTCGATCAGAGGATTGTATATAGGAGTATGCGCTCCGGTGATCGTTCCGGATACGGGGTCGAGGATGATGTTGACCGGAACGAACTGAAACTTTTCCGAGCTCGGCTTTTCGGGGAAATTCGTGTATCCGCATACCAGAATGTCCCGGGAAGCTTTATTTTTCACGTTTCCGGTCCTCTCTGTCGGCGAAAATCCTGTCGGCGCCGCTGCCCCGCCTGGATTTCCTGACCGTGATGTACCGGTTGTACAAAGATTGAAACGCCTGCGTCAGGGTCTTTTTCGTAATGCTGTGAATGCGCTCCTCGATTTCCTTCGCGAAATACTCGTATCCCGCATCCAGAGATTTTCCCACAAAAAGAGAAGAAATGAAATTTTTGTGCATCTCGCTGTAAATCGGCACGTCGCAGTTTTTGATCGTTCCGTCGAGAAGATCGATCTCCATGATGATCGTCAGGTATTTATGACGGCTCAGGTCTGTTTTTTCCGGCAATATCGCCATCCCGCTGAACAGGTAGAATTTATTGTCGGCCCCCACGGCAGTCCCCCCCCGGGTTTTTATAAAAAGGTCAGGTTTCGATTCAGGAAATACCCGCCATTGGAACGATCTTTTCCGGGACGATAAGCTCCGCTTCCGTTTTCGCCAGCACTTCCTCCACCGTAACGCCGGGCGCCAGCTCGCTCAACATCAGGCCCTCCGGCGTGTTCGTCAAAACGCAGAGCTCCGTCACGACGCAGGTGACCCTTTTTACCGCCGTCAGCGGCAGCGTGCACTTTTTCAGGATCTTCGCCTCGCCGTTTCTGGTGCAGTGTTCCATTGTGACAATGACCTTCCTCGCCCCGGAGGCCAGGTCCATCGCGCCCCCCATGCCGGGAACGATTTTCCCCGGAACGATCCAGTTGGCCAGGTTTCCCTCCTGATCGACCTCCAGCGCTCCGAGCACCGACGCGTCCAGGTGTCCTCCCCGGATCAGGGCGAAGGACGTGGCGCTGTCCACGCAGGCTCCAAGCGGAAGAATGGTCGTGCACTTTCCCCCCGCGTCCACAACGTTCCTGTCCTCCTTGCCGGGCGCAGGCGCGGGCCCCTGGCCGACGAGCCCGTTTTCGCACTGGAGAATGACCTCGACCCCCTCCGGCACGTAGTTCGCCACCATCGTCGGTATGCCGATTCCCAGGTTCACCAGGTCGCCGTCCTCGAGGAACCAGGCGGCCCGTCTGGCAATAATTTCTCTGGCTTCCATCCTTTATGCCTCCCGGCTCTGAACGATCATATCGACGACGACGCCCGGCGTGACGATCGCGTCCGGGTCCAGCTCGCCCACCGGGACGACCTGGTCCGCCTCGACGATCACAAAATCGGCCGCCATAGCCATCAGCGGATTGAAATTTCTGGCGGACCTGCGATAGATGAGGTTACCGAATTCATCGGCTTTCCATGCCCTGAGAATGGCGACGTCGGCCCGGAGAGGCAGCTCCAGCAGATATTTCTTCCCCTCCACCTCGATGACCTGTTTGCCTTCCTCCACCATCGTGCCGACGCCGGTGGGCGTAAGAAATCCTCCAATCCCGGCTCCCCCGATCCGTATCCGTTCCGCCAGCGTTCCCTGCGGGACCAGGTTGACTTTCATTTGCCCGCTGTTCATCTGCTTTCCGGATTCGGGGTTCAGGCCGATATGAGAGGCCGTCAGGGCCCGAATCCGATGCTCGAGGACGAGCTTCCCTATCCCCGGCACGTCCGGCGTCCCCGTGTTGTTGGAGATCACGTGAAAATCCCCGTACCCTTTTTCGCAGATCGCCTTTACGAGGCCCAGCGGCGTGCCCACGTTGACGAATCCCGGGATCATCAGGGTCATTCCGCTGCGGATTTTGGACATCGCCGTGTCCATCGTCACGACTTTCGATTTCATTCCATCGTCCTTTCCCCACTTCACGCAGGCGACATGACGACCAGCGTTCTGCAGGCCACGCTGCCGGTAACCCTGATCTCTCTTTTTTCCCCCGGCGCGATATGGATCATATCGCCTTCCTCCATGGGGTAGGTCGTCCCCGCCTCGTCCAGCACCGTCATCGTCCCACGCAAAACACAGTAGAGCCGTTCCTTATCCGCGGACGCCGACAGCGTGGCTCCGCCATCCGGCAGAAATTCGGAAATGGAGATGTTGATTCCCTTCGATCCCTCGGGCGGGCCGAACTTACGAATCCCCCAGAAGTTGAAATGATTGGGCGCCTGGTAAACCGTCCCCTCACCCGCTTTGATTAAGTGCATAAGCTTTCCTCCTTATTAAAACACGCTGTCGCGTCAGTAGACCGCTTCAACGACATCCGCCAGACCCATTCCTCCGGCGATGCAGAGCGTGGCCAGGCCATATTTTTGTTTACGACGCCTCAGCTCGTGAATCAGGGTGACCAGTATGCGGGCTCCGCTGCTGCCCACCGGGTGCCCCAGAGCGATCGCGCCGCCGTTGACGTTCAGCCTGCTCTGGTCCGGTTTGAGCATCTGGATGCAGCCGAGAGACTGCGCCGCAAAGGCCTCATTGAGCTCTATCAGGTCAATGTCGTCGAGCGTCATGGAGAGCCGTTTCAATACCTTCTCCACCGCAAAAACCGGCCCCAGCCCCATCACCTTTGGACTGATGCCCGCCGCGGCGAAGCCCCTGATGATCGCCAGAGGCTTCAGCCCCAGCTCGTAGGCCCTGTCCGCCGACATCAGCAGCACCCCGGACGCGCCGTCGTTTCGCCCCGAAGAATTGCCCGCGGTCACGCTGCCGTTTTCCCGGAACACCGGCTTCAGACTGGCCAGTTTTTCGAGAGGCGCCAGCCGGGGATACTCGTCCACCTTGAAAATGACGGCTTCCCCTCTTTTTTGCGGGATAATCACGGGGATGACCTCTTCCTCGAACCTGCCCGTTCTGATGGCCTCGTCCGCCTTCTTCTGGCTCTCGTAAGAAAAGAGGTCCTGAGCCTCCCGGGAGATGCCGCAGCGTTCCGCGACGTTTTCCGCCGTCATTCCCATATTGAAGACGCCATAAATATCCTGGGGCTGAGACCGGACCTGACCCTCCGTCAGGGAATCCACCAGCACGCTGTTGCCGTTGCCGAGCCCATAGCGCGCCCCCCGCAGGTAGAACACGGCGTTGCTCATGCTCTCCGTACCGCCGGCGATGACGACGTCCGCGTTCCCGCATAAAATCGCCTCCACGCCGTTATTCACCGCCTGCAGACCGGAGGCGCACTGTCGCATCACCGTATAGGCGGGGACCTCCTCCGGAATGCCGCTCCTCAAGGCGGCGACCCGCGCCACGTTCGGCGCGTCCGCGCTTTGCCGCACCTGCCCGAAAATAACCTCGTCCACAATGGACGTCCTGATGCCCGTCTTGTCCACCAGCGCGTTGATCACCGTGCTCGCGAGATCCTCCGCCTGAAGGTCCTTCAAAGTGCCGCCCAGAGTCCCGACAGCGGTCCTGAGAGCCTCTACCACCACTACTTCACGCATCGTCCTACCTCACTCAGGATTTCAGGATATAACGGCAACGCCCTGCGCCGCCGGTCAACCGGCCGCCGTCAGACCACCGTCGATATACAGCACCTGCCCCGTGATGAAATCCGCGGCGGGCGACGCCAGAAATACGGCCGCGCCGACCACGTCCTCCACCTTTCCCAGCCGGCCCATGGGAATGTTGCGGGTGTATTGCTCCGCCCGCCCCGGCTCCGCCATGACTTTTTCCATCATTTTCGTCGCGATCAGCGCCGGCCCCAGCGCGTTGACCTGGACGTTGTTTTTGGCCAGCTCCGTGGCGACGCTCTTCGTGATCAGGTCCACCGCCGCCTTGCTGGAACAATAGGCGCTGTTCCCGCCCGCGTTGGCGCGAATGCCCCTGACCGACGAAAGGTTCAATATTTTCCCGCCGCCCTGATCGACCATGTACCTGCCGAATACCTTGCAGCTCATCATGACGCCCCGGACGTTCACGGCGTAGAGCCGGTCCCACTCGGCCATGTCGAACTCCAGCGCCGGCCCCTTCGTGTTGAAGCCCTGGGCGTTGACGAGGATGTCGATCCGCCCGAAGGACTTCACCACCTCCGCCGCCAGCCTGACGATGCTGGCCTCATCGGACGCGTCGACCTGAAAGACCTCCACCCGGCCGTCCGCCAGCTTGCGCAACGACTCCGCCGCCTCGTTCAGCCCGTCCATGTTCCGACTCGCGATGCCCACCGCGGCGCCGGACTGGAGAAGCCCCCCCGCGATCGCCCTGCCGATGCCTCCGGCTCCACCGATCACCACAGCATATTTCCCCGTGAGATTGAACGGTTCAAACATTGAATCAGCCTCCTTTTCGTTGAATTCACCAACAACTTGAAGCAAAACCGTGGGGCTCTGCCCCTCGACAAAAAACCCCGCAGGGGACTTGTCCCCTGACCCCGTTAATTTTTTTTCTCTGGTTTCATACGTGTTTTTTCAAACCGATGATCTCGCGGGCCTCGGCCGCGGTCGCGATTTCCCGGCCGGCCGCCCTGGCGATCCCGATGGCCTGCTCCACAAGCTGTGCGTTGGTGCCCAAAACGCCCTTCGACAGCTGAATGTTGTCCTCCAGCCCGACCCGCACCCCGTCGCATCCGGCGGAGAGTCCCGCCAGAATCATGGGGATGCTGCTCCTCCCGATGCCGGTGATGGACCACGTGGAGCCCTCCTGGATTTTGGGCAGCAGATAGGCGAGGCTGTCGATGTTGCCGGGCATTCCGCCGGGAACGCCCAGAACGAACTGATAATGAATCGGCTTTTTCAGCACGCCTTTTTTCAGATAATAATTCACGTTTCCGATCATTCCGCCGTCAAAAATCTCGCACTCCGGCTTGATCTCCAGCTCCTGCGCGATTTTCCCCAGTTTTTCCAGAAAGGCCGGAGTGTTGAGAAACACAAAACTGTTGGCCCAGTTCATCGTCCCCGGATCGTAGGAACACATTTCCGGTTTCAGCAGAGGCAGGTGCCCGGTACGCCATTCGTCCGGGAATTTCGAGCCGGAGGTGGTCAGGTTGAGGACGATGTCCACGCCTGCCCGCGCGATGGCGTCCCGAACCTTATTGACCACGGAGACGAAAATTTCCGGGTCCATGGTGTTGACCCCCGCTTCGTCCCGGATATGAATATGGGCGATGGCCGCGCCGGCTTTGGCCACGGAGACCACGTCCGCGGCAATTTCGTCCGGGGTGACGGGCACATGGGGATTTTGGGCCTTCGTCGTTCCCGCGCCGGTCAGGGCGCAGGTGATGATGAGTTTGTCGCTCATGATAAGATCACCTCAAAATGATTTATGCGCGTAGTCCGCAGGGTCAGACCGGATCGTCCATAAATTTTTTCGCGATCCTGAAAATCTCGAAAAGCTGTTTGTCCCGTTTGGCCAGAAGCGCCTGCTTGTCGACGCCCGTATAATCGTAAAAACCCCTGCCGGATTTCAGCCCCAGTTCACCTTTTTCAACGTGCCGGGCGAGGGTGGCAGGCATCTCCACCTCGGGAGGCGGGGTATAGCTTTTGTTTTTGTAGTTGTTCGCGGTCATGTCGAGGCCGCCGAAATCGGCCCGTTTGCAAAGACCCAGGACGACGGCGCGAGGGATGAAGCTGGCCTTCACGGCTTTGTCGATGTCCTCCGGCGTGCAAAAATCGTTGTCGAGCAGGTAAAAAACCTCCTGATTCAGGCACATCTGCATACGGTTGGCGATGTAGCCGCGGATGAATTTTTTCATCAGCACCGGAGTCTTACCGCATTTTTCCAGAAGCTCGACGGTGGTCCGGGCATGAGAATCCGGCGCTTCCCCGCTTTTGACGACCTCCACCAGAGGGATGAGCTGCGGCGGCGCGTACCAGTGGGCAATGACCATCTGCTTCAGACGTCGGGGAGGGGCCAGCTCGAAAACGTTGAGCCCTGAGGTGTTGGATGCGAGAATCACCTCATCGCCGATAAACGCGTCCACCTCCCTGAAGAGCTGGATTTTCGCGTCCTTACTCTCGACGATGGTTTCCATAATGAAGTCCGCCCCGAGGACGGCCTCCTCGACCGTCGGCCTGAAGGCGACCCGCCCGTAAACGGCCTCGGCCTGATCCTGCGGCAGCAGCCCCTCCTCGACGAAGGTTTCGATGCTCCCGCGCAGGTTTTTTTCCGCCCGTTCACGCGTCGCCTCGCTGCGGGTCCACATCGTGACCTCATGACCGCCCATCGCAAAGATCTGTGCGATACCCGGCCCCATCGTCCCGGCGCCGAGAACGGCAACCCGTTTTATCTCTTTTGCACCTTCCATTGACCTCTTTTCTCCTTTTTGTCCGGAAATTTTCCGCTGCGGCGGACATCGCCCATGCAAAACCACAGGAAAAGCCACCAGCCTCCATCCCCGGGAGGGTTCCACACGCCGGCAACGGCACGGCGAATCTTCAGGGCAACCGTTTCTGGCGCCATGTAATGACGAAAAGCATTTTGAGTACACCACAACTGCCCACTTTGCCCTGGTCGATCAACATGCCGGAGAACCGTCACCGGCCCTGATCGGCAGAGTACACAGCAAATGAAGAAATGAAGGTCGCATTCCGGCTAAAGCCGGCAGGTTAACCTGATCCTGAAAAATAAAAATGAGCCCATTTCGCAAAGTGAGAAGCCCCCACTCCGTAAAACAGACTCACCTTATCTGCAGCGAAATAAATCCTCTGCCAAAAGCAAGCTATCTAAAACTGGAATTAAATTTATATTACCTCCGAAAGGCCAAAAATGTCAATGCCCCTCCCGACGTTTTTGCCCCAAACCCGCAGGCTGGCGTCGAGCCCACGCCACCAGCACCGGGGAGGAGCAACGGATACTATTCAGCCACAATATCTTCCGCCGCGGCAAACAAATTTTGCGCACATTTTATATTGGCCGGCAATGCCGCGCTATCACGCCCTCCCAACAGATATCCCCTGCATCCGCTGGATGCGCATATTTGCAGATCCCTCATCCGATCCCCGATAGCGATGGAAGAACCTAAATCGATATCCAGTTCGGATGCCGCACGATAAAAGAGGCCTAACGCAGGTTTACGGCAGTTGCACTCCAATCGGTATGCCTCCACGCTGCCATCAGGGTGGTGCGGGCAGTAGTACACCCCGGCTATATGAATGCCGTCTTTAGCCAGAGCTTGCACCAGCCAGTCATGCAACGCACGCACGTCCCCTTCCGTGTAATAGCCGCGCGCCACTCCCGATTGATTAGTGATGATTACGAGTAAATAACCAGCATCACGCAGCCTGGCAAGTGCCTCTTTAGTCCCGGGAATAAACTCAAAATCAGCTATTTTATGCAAATATGCCTTGTCAATATTTATTGTGCCGTCCCGATCCAGGAATACCGCTTTGCTCACGCATTTCGCCTTTCATATAGAAAAATTTGTAATCACTCAGAACTTGACAAAGGATATAAAGATAAAGTATAGCGCAAAGAGGACAAAAATTGCAGAATCGCCCAAAGAGATAATTCATTATTTATTGACCATTAATTCTATAGCCGTTCTTCCGCAAGCTCACAAATAATATGCCCGATCAATATATGGCATTCCTGAATGCGAGCCGTAACATTCGCGGGAACGACAATGGAAAAATCCGCCATTGCCCTCAGCCTGCCATCCCCATTTCCAGTGAAAACCGCCGTCGAACCGCCCAATTCACGCGCTTTTAGCACAGCCCTGCATATGTTTTCCGAATTTCCGCTGGTGCTGAACCCGATGAGCAAATCACCCGGGCGAATATGAGCCTCGACCTGTCTGGCAAACACGTTCTCGTATCCATAGTCGTTTGCGATGGCTGTCATCGTGGCAACGTCCGCGTTCAGGACTATCGCCGACCAGGCGCTGCGCTCCCTCCGAAACCTGCCGACGAGTTCTCCGGCGATATGCAGGGCATCCGAGGCGGAGCCGCCGTTTCCGCACAACAGTATCCTGCTCCCGGATGAAATTACCGATATAACGGCATTAGCCAGACGCTCGATCATCTCCAACTGTTCATCGTCATGGAGCAACGCTTCATGTACAGCTATGCTTTCGGCGATCCTTTGTTTTATCGTATGTTTCATTTATTCCACCTTGCTTGCAAAGCGCTCTATGATCGCGGTGGTGGACTTCCCCTCCACCAATGGAATCAGAGCCAATACGCCGCCTCTCGACTCCACCAGATCCCTGCCGATCACCTCTTCCGGGCTGTAGTCAGCACCTTTGGCGAGGACGTCGGGCTGCAAGTTCAATATCAGCTCATAGGGCGTGTCCTCCTCGAAGATTACCACATAATCCACAAACTCGAGCGCAGCTAACAGCGACGCGCGGTCCTCCTCTTCGTTGACCGGGCGGCCCGGCCCTTTCAGGCGCCGAACCGACTCGTCGCTGTTGAGGCCGACGACCAAAACATCCCCCATGTAAGCGGCCTTGCGCAAATAGTCCACATGGCCGTAGTGCAGGATATCGAAGCAACCGTTGGTGAAAACGATCTTTTTATCCGCCTGACCCTTTCGCAGGAGCGGCAGATATGTCTTTGGGATGATTTTGTGGCTTCTGCCGTCCCGTCCATTTTTTCGCGTCCACATATCCACCTCATGCAGGTATACAGGGGAGGTTCCCATTTTCGAGACTTGCAGGCCTGCTGCGATGTTGGCGCAGGCAACCGCCTCCATAATGGGAAACCCGTTTGCAAGGCACGCTCCAAGGTACGCTATGACCGTATCTCCGGCGCCGGTCACATCATAAACCTCCGCAGGAGCGCTCTCAATCGCATGGTATTCCCCAGACCTGCGCGTCAGTACCATACCTCTGCCGCCGCAGGTGGTCAGCACATATTCACAACCACACTCAGCGCAAAGAAACTCCGAGGCTTTGGCGATTTCGTCGAACGTCTCCGGCGATCTGCCGGTAAGATCATGGAGTTCCTGGATGTTCGGCTTAAGCAGGAACGATCCGGCGTACTTTTTCACGTTCGAGTCCTTTGGGTCAACCAGCACGCGAATCCCGGCTTTAGCCGCCAATCCGATGATCTCCCGCGCTAAATCGAAGGTTAAAGCGCCCTTCAAATAATCGGACAGAATCACGAGATCGTATTGCTGAATGTTTTTTTGGACGGCCTGTGTCAGAGCAGCGAGTTCCTCGTCCGATAGCGGGTGCGAATCCTCCTCGTCCAAACGCATCACCTGTTGATTGTTTGAAGCGACGAATCTGGTTTTGACCGTAGTGCGGCGAGTCTTAGAGCGATAGACCTGCCTGCTGTCCAGGGACATGTCCCGGAACAGCTCCATCAGGATATTCCCTCTCGCGTCGTCGCCGACTGTGGAGAGGAGCGACACGCGCTGCCCGGTTGAGACCAGATTTACCGCGACGTTGGAAGCTCCGCCCATAGCGTGGCGCTCGGAAATTTTTTTAAATACGGGTACCGGGGCTTCAGGTGAAATGCGCCTCACGTCGCCCGAGGAGTAAATATCCAGTATCACATCGCCCGCAACCAGAATATTTTTGGGCCGCAAACGCCCTTCGAGATTCATTTGCACATTACCACTCCTAATAAACCTTATCATCTTTGCCCAGATGCTCCGTCACGTAATCGCGAGCGCCTGCGGTCAGATCCAAAAACGGCTCCGCGTATCCGGCGTCGCGCAACTTTTTCATTTTTGCCTGAGTGAAATATTGATATTTCTCCTTCAGGTTTTCGGGCATATCTATATACTCGATTCGAGGCGTCAGGTTCAATGCGCTGAACACGCTCACAGCAAGTTGCTCAAAACTCCCTGCGTGTCCTGTCCCCACGTTAAACAGCCCGCTTACCTCCGGATGGCTCACGAAGAACATAATCACCCTGCAAACATCTTTGACATAAACAAAATCCCTCAACTGGCCGCCGTCCGCGTAATCCTGTCGATAAGATTTGAACAGCTTTATCCTGCCTTCGTGCTGTATTTGATGAAAGCCGTGAAAGATCATGCTTGCCATTGCGCCTTTGCAATACTCGTTCGGCCCGTAGACGTTGAAGAACTTCAACCCCACGTGCTGCGGGGGGCGGACAGTTTGCTCTCTGGCCCACAGGTCAAAGAGCTGTTTGGAGTATCCATATCCGTTCAAGGGCCTGAGCTCAGCGATATCAGCCTCATCGTCGAAGCCCGTCGAGCCGTCGCCATAAGTGGCGGCGGAGCTGGCGTAGATAAACGGGATCCCTCTTTCTGCGCAAAAATCCCACAATACCTTGGAATATGTGAAGTTGTTTTTATACAGGTAATCGAAATTACGCTCCGTCGTATCGGAACACGCGCCCATGTGGATGATATGCGTGATCTCTCGCATTGTTTCGAGCCTATGGATAAAATCATCTTTGTGAATATATTCCAAAAATGTTTTGTTGCGCAAGTTCATCCATTTGTCCGTGGAAGCGATATCGTCAACCACGATTATGTCCCCTGTACCGTTATCGTTCAGCGTGCGGACTATACAACTGCCGATAAACCCGGCGCCCCCTGTAACGACAATGCTCACGCCGATCCCTCCTTCTTCCCCG
>JAISSA010000263.1 GCA_031273365.1 Synergistaceae bacterium | reverse complement strand
CAGATCTTCGTGACCCGTCTTTGTATGATCCGTTATGGTATTTGCCCTTTCGGCGCAATCCGGGATCCCGGTTGTATAAGTTGTATAATATGAAGATAGCGATTGATTCGGAGGAGAGGATTGGCATGTCCGACGACACACTGTTTCACAGGCTGCTTGACGTGGTGGAGAACGACATTGTTCCGCTTACGGCCGGGGGAGTCGCGACGGGATCCCGGGTTTTCGGGGCTGCGGCGCTTCGAAGGTCTGACCTTTCCCTTGTGCTGGCCGGGACGAACCACGCGGCCTTTTCGCCTCTGTGGCACGGTGAAATTTACACGATCAAGCTGTTCTTTGAGCTTCAGGGACACCCCGATCCCGAAGACTGCATCTTTCTGGCAAGCCACCAGCCCTGTTGCATGTGCGCGTCGGCGCTGGCGTGGTCGGGTTTCAGGGAGATCTATTACCTTTTCGACTACGAGCGCACGCGGGACGAGTTCAACATGCCTCACGACGCCGCAATGAACCGCGAGATTTTCGGCTGCGACGAGCCCAGGGCCAAAAACAGCTACTTTGAATGGAAGTCGCTTTGCGCTATGATAAACAAATTGTCCGACCCGGCGTCGGCGCGCGCCAGAATCGATAAGCTGGCCGCCATTTATGCGCGTCTGGCACGGACGGTTGTGGACAAAGAAAGCAGAGCGCTGAGGGTATGAGGCGACCTGCCGTCTGATTCGGGGGGATCTGCGTGGCGAATGCGGTTCCGCATTTTGAGGGCATCAGAAACAGAATAATACGGGCACGGGAGATGATGGAGACCCGGGAGCTCCTGCTGGAACTCCTGAATATGCCGGAACATCGCCTGTTCCCGCTTTTTGGCGTGACGCAGTGGGCTCCTCACGAGGTTCACTCCCTGAAGGACCAGATTTTCCTGGGCGTCATTACGGAACTCATACGAAACGGCTGGAACTGTAACACGGTGTCGTTCGGGGAGGGGCGGCGCGACACGTTCCTGATGGAGCTGGGGCGCCGCGGTTACGCAAAGTCCGTCACTCGCCTTCTCGAGCTGGGCGCGGAGGCGGATTACAACAGCCAGGGGTACGGCGCGTCCACGCCCATGATGTGCACGCGCGACCCGGAAATCATGAAAAAGTTTTTGTACTACGGCGCGAATCCGCTGGCGACCAACGCGCTGGGGCAGACCGACTTTGCCTATAAACTTTTGAAAGGGCATACGCCGGGGGCCCGTTTTTACCTTTACAACACGGAAAAAATCCCCTTTCAGTCCCTGCTCTCGAACTTCAGGGACTGCATCCTGAGCCGCAGCAGCGCTCCCTATGCACCCATGTACCCGCTTTGTCTCGTTCCGGTAGTTCCGGAGGGCGGCCCCTACACGAACTTCATCGACAGAGCGTTCATCGACAGCATGTTGCAGGAACAGTATCTTCCGTTTACGTCCCGGGCGCTGAACTATCCTCTGGGCTCCGGACAGACGGTGTGGCAGTACATTCGCGGACGCCTCAGCGCGTCCGGAGTCGTGTCGCCGGCACTGGTGATCGCCCTCATGGCCTGCATGGCCAAGATGGAAGAATGTCGTTCGGCCGAGGATTTCGCGTTTTTCGAGAGCTACATCGCCAAACCGACGCCGCGCGAGATCACCCCGCGGGAGACGCTCTCGAAGGCCGTGTTCGTCTACCTGCTTTTTTCGCTGTCGATGTTGCCTGCGCCCCAGATCCTGCGGTGGCTGGTGCTGCTCGACAGGCTGCTGCGCCGATTGCTCGTCTGGATGGACACGCTGGGCGAGCTTCCGTTTCGGGTCGCCAACTTCATGGTTACAGTGGATAAACGCGGGTCTCACGTGCTGCAGGAACTGACGACGATGCAGGCGCTTCTTGCCATGCGGGTGAACGTGTCGGACAGCTTCGGGGAGTTCCGCATTCCCGATGAGCTGTTCGATATGCTCACAATGAGCGAAACCATAGAATAAGCAGGATAATCATCGGCTATTTCAGGGAGGAATTGGTGGTGGCACATCTTCAGTGGGGTGGAATGGACTGTGTGGAGCTTGCTCATATCTGGGAAACGCCCCTTTACGTTTTGGACGAGGGAATCATACGGTCCCGCTGTGCGGAAATTCGTTCCGATTTTCTGGGTCGATGGGCAAAAACCTGGGCCTGTTACGCCAGCAAGGCCTTTTTGACGACGGGGATGGCGTGCATCGTGGATCAGGAGGGTCTGGGCCTCGACGTGGTGTCCGGAGGGGAGCTTTACACCGCCATTCGCGCCGGCTTCCCCCCGTATCGAATCAAGATGCACGGCAGCGCGAAGTCGGAGCGGGAACTTCGCCTTGCGCTGGCCTCCGGCGTGGGGAGCATTATCGTCGACGGGCTCATGGAGCTGGAGCTTTTGGACGCGCTGGCGGGGGAGGTCCGTCGCCCGCCCGACAGGCGGGAGCGCCCGCGTATCGTGCTTCGCGTCGCGCCGGGAGTGGACCCGCACACTCATTCTTTCCTGATCACGGGGCAAACGGGAGGGAAGTTCGGCCTGCCGCTCGAGGACGGGGAGGGGTCGCTCCTCTCGGAGGCCGTCCGCTTCGCCCTGTCGTCGAAGTCCATTACGCTTGGCGGGTTCCACTTTCACGTCGGTTCGCAGATCTTCGAGAACCACGCCCACGTCGAGGCGGTGCGACGCATGGTCGTCTGCATGGAAAGGATGCAGAAGACTTTTGGCTTCAAAACGCGGGAGCTGAACTTCGGCGGGGGGTTCGGCGTGCCCGCCTCCCCGGACAAACCCCACGTGCCGCTGCGCTTCTTTACCGACGCCATGATGGGCGTCCTGACGGAAGAATGCGAGGCGCGGAATCTGGAGCGTCCGTATGTGACGATCGAGCCCGGACGCTGGCTCGTCTCCGACGCCGGCATTACGCTTTACACCGTGGAGACGGTCAAGCGCCTCGACGGCGTCACCTACGTCGGAGTGGACGGCGGGATGGCCGACAACCCGCGTCCGTCGCTGTACGGGGCGGAATATTGCGCGATCGTGGCGAACAGGCCCGACGACCCGCCCGCCGGGAAGGTCGTGATCGCGGGCAGGTGCTGCGAGACGGGGGACATACTGATCAGGGATGTGGAGCTTCCCGCCGTGACACGAGGCGATATCCTCGCCGTCTTCAACACGGGGGCCTATAATTTCTCGATGGCGAGCAACTACAACCGCCTGCCCCGCCCCGCGGTGGTTCTGGTGCGCGACGGGTGGGCGGATCTTCTCGTCGCCCGCCAGACCTGGGACGACATGCTGTCGGGAGACTCGATTCCGGAGAGGCTTCTGCGCTGAGGAGTTCGTGAATTGAGTTCGTGAATTTTTTGTCTGTTTTTAAATTTTTTCGGCAGGCTGATGTCTGTCTAAAAAATCATATTAATGATTAGAAGGAAGTGTGAATTGTGAGGAAAAAGGTGAAGCAAAAAGTGTCGTTGTTCCGTGTCCTGTCCGTCCTTGTGCTTGTGGTCGCGGGTCTGTCCGTTGGGGCGGGGGTCGCTTCGGCGGCCGGGGCGCTCAAAATCGGCCATACCGTTTCTCTGACGGGCGGGGCGTCGATGTGGGGACAGTCCGAGGCGAACGCGCTGGACATGCTGGTGAAGAAGATCAACGCGGAGGGCGGCATTCTGGGCAGGCCCGTGGAGATCGTACGCTACGACAACCGCGCCGACGCGATCGAATCGGTGAACGTCGCCCGCCGTCTGGCGAGCGACGGGGTTATCGCCGTGATCGGGCCCGCGCAGAGCGGGAACTCCATCGCGACCGCGCCGGTGCTGGAGCGCGCGGAAATTCCGATGATCGTCACGACGGCGACCAATCCTTACGTGACCGTCGACCAGAGGACGAACGCCGTGCGTCCCTACGCCTTCCGCCCCTGCTTCATCGATCCGTTCCAGGGGACGGTGGCGGCCCGTTTTGCCGTGGATCGGCTTTCCGCGAAAAAGGCGGCGATTCTTTACGACGTGGGCTCGGATTACGGCCAGTGGCTTTCCAAATATTTTGAGGACGCGTTCGTCGCCCGGGGCGGCGCGGTCGTGGCCAAAGAGGCCTTTCGAAGCGAAGAGCTGGACTACCGCGCGCAGCTTGGCAAGATAAAGGAACTCGCTCCCGACGTGCTCTTCATTCCCACTCCCCAGAAGGAGGCCGCGATGGCCGCCAGACAGGCGCGCGATCTTGGGATCGGGGCCATCCTGCTGGGCACCGACAACTGGGGCAGCCCCGACCTGATCGACCTTGGCGGCGAGGCGGTGGACGGCGCGTACTTCGTGAACCTGGCCGATCTGGACGACCCCGATATCCGCGATTTCGTGGCGGAGTACCGGCAGACCTTCGGAGTGGATCCCGTGCTGCCGAACCCGATTATGGCGCAGGACGCCCTGATTATGATCGCCGAGGCCGCGAAGGCCGCCGGTGCGGTCGAGGGTCCGAAGCTGGCCGCGGCTCTGGCGAACCTGAAAGACATCAAAGTGACGAGCGGCGCCCTGACGGTGGACCCCGCGAACCACAACCCCCTGAACAAGCCCGCCGTCATTCAGAAGGTCGACGTGGCGAAAAAGACGTTCGCCTTCGTCGAAAAATACCAGGGAGACTGAGTCAGGATTCGTAAAGGCCGTCTGTGTTTTAACCTCCCCTGAGCGGTTTTTCCATCGGGGGGCGTTGAGGCGCTGACGGCCGTTGGGTACTCTCTGAGCTTGCGCTGATCATGGCCAGGCGAGGGATATGTCGTATGGTATCGCCCCGGTGACGAAGCCAGGGCCGGGCGTGTGGCGAAGGGGTGGGATTCCTGAAGAAACGGGTGAGAAACGATATTGGAGGTTCCGGTCTGTCTCCGGAAGAATTGCAGGAGTACGAAGAACTGCGTTCGAAGGGCATGCTGCCGCTCGAAATCGACAGAAAGCGCGACCGCTATTTCAAGTTTCTCTTCGGGACGCTCGAGCATAAGGTTATGTTGCTCGACCTCCTGAACACCGCGCTGGTGCTCATGGGATACGAGCCTCTGGCGGATATTACGCTGGTCGACAGAGAGTTGTCTCCGTATATTCTGGACGGTAAAGGCTTGCGGCTCGATCTGGTGGGGCGCACGGTGGATGGTCGTACCGTGAATCTGGAGTTGCAGAGAGACGACAGGGACGATTTTGTCAAACGGGCGCTCTACAACAGCGCGACGATCGTTCACCGGCAGCTGAGCAAAGGAGACGACTACAGTCAGTTGTGCCAGACGATTTTTGTGGGCATTGTGGACTTTACGATGTTTGAAGGGAAGAGCTGGTATTGGGATTATGTCCTGAGCCACCCGGAGACGGGCAGAGTACTGACGACCGATCTTCTGTTGATTTTCGTGGAAATGAAGAAGTTGAAGGGCCAGTTGGACGAGCTTCGCCATAAGGTGGGGGCAGGGACGCTGAATCCGAAGGACCTGTTGACGCGTCTGGCGCTTTGGGGAGGATATATAAGTAATCAGGGGGTGGATCTGGTGGAGCAGGTACAGAAAGCTGATCCTGTGTTTCAGCAGGTAATGAAGGCAGAACAGGATTATTGGGGCGACAGTCGCAATCGTTTTTTACAGATGCTGGAAGAGCGAGCGGAACGAGACAGCTATTCCGCCCTGCAATC
>JAISSA010000213.1 GCA_031273365.1 Synergistaceae bacterium | reverse complement strand
TCGGGGAGCGCCCGTCAATAGCGTAACAGGACCTTCGACTCTTCAGCGCCTCTTTGAAATCCTTCATTGTGTGCCTCCCTGTATCAAAATTCAGTGGGCAGTGCATCCCTCTGACTCCCCCATTATAGTTCACCGGATTTAATATTATAATTTATACTCAAGTTTAGAGCCTCCTCCTCATTAAAGAAATATTTTTCTTAAAAATTTCATTCTTATAAAAATATACCCTGCTGCAGAACATAATTCAAACATCGATCTACCCGCCGCCGCGCCGGGTCAGGACGCGACGCTCGTCAATACAAACCGCCGCTGACGGCATGTGTTCAACACCAACCTGCGGATGCCATGACGCCATATTTTCCTATTTTCCTATTTTCCTTTTTTCCTTTTTTCCTTGACAAAATTTCGAAGTCATCGTACAGTATACTTATTAAATAAATAAGAATAGTGTGCCATAAAATTAGCAGGCTCGCCACAGAGTGGATTTTCCTGCGATCGAGGGCTCGCAAATCTCCGGAATTCACGGACGGCGGTTCGCCTTCGGAGAAAGTAACGGCTCTTACGTGTTTGGCTCTTACGTGTTTGGCTCTTACGTCGTTCTGATCTGAAGGGGCTGCGTTCCATGAGACGAAGCGTTTTTATAAATTATGCTCTGCGCAGCGATTACACCGTCGGGAGGTTCGTCAGGAATGTCTGATGTGGTGATTGCACTGAACAAAGCGACGAAAAGATTTGTCGGAATGAAACAAAATGCCGTAAGCGAGGTGACTCTGGATATCGACGGAGGCAGCTTCGTAACGATTTTGGGTACGTCCGGTTCGGGGAAAACAACCCTTTTGAAGCTTGTCAACCGGATCCATGAACTCACCGCGGGAGAAATTTTATTCAACGGGCAGAACATCCATGAACTCAAAGTGGAGGAATATCGTAAAAAAATAGGTTACGTCATCCAGCAAATCGGGTTGTTTCCGCATATGACCGTGGCTGAAAACATTGCCGTCGTGCCTGAAAGCCTGAAGTGGAACAAAAATACGATCGAGGAGCGCGTCGATTATCTGCTGGAACTGGTGCATCTCAATCCGGCATACTACCGGAACCGTTACCCGGCGCAGCTTTCAGGGGGGCAACAGCAACGCGTGGGTTTAGCGCGGGCAATGGCGGCAGAACCGGGCATCATGCTCATGGACGAACCCTTTGGCGCTATCGATTCCATCACGCGGAAAATTTTACAGGACGAATTACTGGCGATCCACAAAAAACTGGGAAAAACGATTTTGTTTGTCACGCACGATATTCACGAGGCGCTCAAGCTCGGCGGGAAGGTTATCGTCATGGATGACGGCAAGGTTCAGCAGTACGACACTCCCTACAACATCCTGTTTCGTCCGGCCAACGCGTTCGTGTCGAGGCTGGTCGCCGCGGAAAATACGCTGGAAAAGCTGCAGGTGCTGCGGGTGGGGGCGGTCGCGTCGCCTGCCCGCCACAGCGATAACCCGAATATTCCCCGCGTGAATGAGGCGGAAACGCTGAGCAACGTGCTGGCAAAGTTTATGGAAACCGGCGCCCCTTATTTGGGGGTGACGGACGACAGCGGCCGGGTGAATGGGGAAGTGTCCTGGGATGCTTTGCGGTCTGTCGCCTCTCTGAGAAATGAGGGAATGGAATATTATGTATGAGTTTTTTTACGGCATCTTCGAGTACATCGGCTCTCACCGGGAAACCTGGCTGGAAGCCGTCAGAGCCCATTTCTTCATCTCCGTCACCATTCTCTTCGCCAGCGTAGTCATCGGCGTGCCGACGGGCGCATTGTGCGCCAAAAAACCCGTGTTGTCTTCCATCGTCATCAATTTTTTCAATATCCTGAAGGTCATTCCCAGTCTGGCCCTGCTGCTGCTCGCTCTTCCCGTGATCGGGATCGGATTCTGGCCTGCCTGTTTTGCGTTGATGGTGCACTCCATTCCCACCATCCTCATCAGTTCCTACACAGGTATGCGGCAGGTGGAAGCCGCCATATTGGAAAGCGCAGTGGGCATGGGGTTGTCTCCCGGAGAAATTTTCTGGAAGGTGGAATTGCCGCTGGCCGCGCCTTTCATCATGACGGGCGTGCGCACCTGCGCCGTCGACGTGATCGCCACGACCACCATCGCCTCGTATATCGGAGCGGGCGGTCTTGGAGAACTCGTGATGTTCGGAATAAGTTTCATGAACCTGACTGCCGTGGTTACAGGAGGGCTCACCATCGCGTCGCTCTCGTTGGCGGTAGACGCGGCGTTTGGCCTGTTGCAGAGAAGGCTTTGCCGAATCCCCGTTGAATAGCGGCATTATCGAATAGAGGAGAACGCGGGCCCGGCTTCATCAGCGCATCACAGTTGACGCAGGAAAGAAGAGGTGGATTTTCGATGCAGACGTCCAGTCGACAGTTATTCGAGCGATGTCGCGGCCTTTAACGCAGCGACAGAAGCGGAGGGATTTACATTCGATGAGGCTCTATTTACGCGCAGTTCACTGACGCCATACAAATTTTTGAAAACCGACCAGGAACCGGGGAGATTGACGTTATGAAAAAGGATTTTGGAAATGCTCATGCAGGACACATTTTTGCCGTGGCGGCCGTTTTGCTGTTTGCCGTTTTCGTGAACACCGCCGGCGCCGCGGATGGAAGCGCCAAAAAGATTACCGTCGGCTCGAAAGGGTTTGCCGAAAACAATATCATCGCGAAGCTGTACCAGTACGCCCTCGAAGAAAACGGCTTCACGGTTGAATTCGTCACGAATCTGGACAACGCCGTTCTTTATGCCGCCATCGAAAAGGGCGACATCGACCTCTACCCGGAATACACGAACACCGGCATCACCAACGTGCTGAAAATCACCCCCATTTACGATCCGGACGAAGCCTACCGGGTCGTAAAAGAACAATACAAAGAAAAACTCGACATCGTCTGGTTGCAGCCTTCCACCATCAACAACACCTATTGCCTCGTCGTCGCCAGAAGCGCCGCGGACAAACTGGGGCTCGTCGACATCGCCGATGCGCAAAAACACGCGAAGCAGCTGCGCGCCGTTCAGGGCGGTTCCAACTGGCGGGAGAGGGCCGACCACCTGCCCGCGATGGAAAAGGGATATGGCGCATTCGAGTTCAAAGATCGCAAAATTTACGACTCAGGGCTGAAATATTCGATTCTGCTGGCGGGGCAGGGCGACCTCACGATGGGATACACCACGGATCCTCAGCTGGAAAACCCGAACCTGGTGACGCTGACGGACAGTCGGCAGATTTGGCCGCCTTATTATCTGGCCCCGATCATCCGACAGGACAAATTGACTCAATATCCTGAAATAGAAGGTATTGTCAACAGGATTACGTCGCAATTGCAGACAAAAACCGTTATTGGCCTCAGCGCCGACGTCGTCCTGCGGCACGAGGAGTACGAAGACGTGGCGAAAGACTTTTATGAAAAAACCTTTGCCGGGAAATAAGTCCCGACATGGAATTTGTGACGTTTTTTCTCAAACAGCATAACAGAATGTTCGCCCTGCTGGGGCAGCATATGGCGATCGTCGCTCTGTCGCTGTCCATTGCCGCTTGCATCGCGCTGCCGCTGGGTTATTTCCTTTCCCGCACCCGGTGGATATCCGTGGCGGTCATTGGCGCATTCAGCACGATCTATGCGATTCCCAGCATCGCGCTTCTGGTCCTCCTCGTTCCCGTCACGGGGTTGGGGATGCGAACCGCGGTGGTCGTCATCTCTATTTACGCGCAGTTCATTCTGCTGCGCAACGTCGTCATCAGTTTTCAGACGGTGGACCCTGCCGTTCTGGAAGCCAGCCGCGGAATGGGGCTCAGCGCACTGGAGATTCTGCTCCGGATCGAGCTGCCCCTGACCGCGCCCAGCCTGATCTCCGGTTTCCGGGTGGCGACGTTGTCGTCCATCAGCGTCGCGACGATCGCGGCCACCATCAACAGCGGCGGGATCGGAATCCTGATGCTGGAAGGGGTCAGGAACCTCCATATGGTCAAACTCGTATGGGGCATCCTGCTCGCCTCGGCGCTTTCCCTGACCGCAAACCAGCTGCTGACGAGAGCGGAAACCCGTTTTTCGGACAGGGCGCGAGGACTCGACCGCCGGAAACAAAAAAATGTTTCTCAGGAAATATACGATGCTTCGCTGTGAACATGAAGGCCGTCCCCCGTGCATATGAAGTGCAGCGGGCGAGCTTCTCGGATATGAAAAAGATGCCGAACGACGGCGCATGTTTGAATTTTTTAATATTTAATATTTAAATATTTGGGCCGGGGTTTCGCTGCGCGAGCAAAGAGAAACCCCGGTATTACCTGCAGGAGGCCGAAAGCATGGATTCTCTTACATTCGAAAAAGCTATGGAACTGTTCGAGGTTCCTCCCTCGTTTCATGAAGAAGCCAGACTGATGCTCACGGACGCGGAAATCGAGTTCATCGCCGCGGCGGGTAAGGGCCTGTACTCCGTAAGCCAGCTGACCGGGCTGATCACGGAAAACCACATCAGCGACGCGCCGGAGCAGTTTATCGGGGAGCTGTACCACCGGGCCATCACCGCCAAAGTGCTTCCCGGCCGAAAAGATCCCCACGCGGCTCTTTACGACGACGCTCTTTCTGAAACCATCCAGCGGGTCGCGAGCGAGGAAGAAAACAGGGACGCTTTGTACAGGGTGACGGATTTTTACGCGCGTTACCCCTATTTCGCCCAATTCGAGCCCGAAAAATACGCGCCGGTCAGCAAAGAAAAAAAAGCCGCCATGAACGAGTGGGATTTACAGGTTTATATGGAACGGTATTCCCCTGTCCTTCATAATAAAATGGCGGGCATTGAAGAAAAAATGCACCAAAACGATTTTCTTACCCTGGATGAAGCCATGAAGGTTTTGGAAAAAAATAAAGATTTCATTTACATTCTGCCCTGTAACTGTAAAATGATGGTATACTATCACGACTGGCCCACCGAGGTGTGCGTCCATTTTTACGGCGGGATCAACACCGTATACGATCGGGGATATGGCAGACTTGTTTCTCTGGAAGAGGCAAAAGACCTGGTGAGGGGTTTTAACCGCAGGGGACTGATGCAGGTTGGAGAAGGCTTTAGCATGTGCAACTGCGAGGGACAGGCATGTTACCCGGTTGAAATGGCCAGGCGTCTGAACACAAGGCTGATTTACCCCAGGTCCCACTACCTCACCGTCTGGCATGAAGAGAGGTGCGTCAACTGCAAGAAATGCGCCAAAATCTGCAACTTCCAGGCTTTCTATGTGGGCGAGGATCAAAAGGTGCGTTTTGACGAAAACAAATGCTGGGGTTGCACCATTTGCGCGTCGAATTGCCCTCGGGGAGCCATTACGCTGACAGCGAGGCAGTAACGCAAAGACGGCGCTCTTTCGCGCCGCCGGTCGTAATTTTATGAATCAGGCGATGATTTCAACGTCAGGAAACGGGGTGCGGAGCGTGATTGGAGCTATCATTGGAGATATTGTCGGTTCTGCATACGAGTGGCACAACACGAAGGACTATGACTTCAATTTTTTCAGCGAGAAGACTGAATTTACCGATGATACGGTGTTATCTGTTGCAACGGCCGACGTCATCCTGAAAAAATACGATACGGCAACGGCGGAAGATTACGCTGAGATGTACAAAAAATATGGACGAGATTATCCGCGTCGGGGATACGGCGGCAGGTTTATTGGCTGGCTGCAGCGGTCCGACATGCCCAGGCTGGATTCTTACGGCAATGGAAGCGCGATGAGGGTCAGCGCGGCGGGTTTCGCGTTCGATACCCTGGAAGCGGTACTGAAAGAATCCCGGAAGAGCGCTGAATTCACCCACGGTCATCCGGAGGGCGTTAAAGGAGCTCAGGCTACAGCTTCGGCAATATTTCTGGCACGAACCGGATCATCTAAAGAAGAAATAAAAGGATACATAAAAAAAGAATTTAACTATAGCCTGGACAGAACACTCAATGAAATACGGCCGACTTATACATTCGACGCGACATGCCCCGGTTCCGTACCGGAAGCCATCACGGCTTTTCTTGAGTCCGGGAGCTATGAAGACGCGATCCGAAAAGCGATAACCCTTGGCGGCGACTCGGACACCATCGCCTGCATCGCCGGAGGAATCGCCGAAGCATTTTACAGGAAAATACCTGACGCATACATGAAAAAAGCTCTCGATATCCTGGACCGGCCCCTGCGAAGCGTCGTCGAGAAATTTGAAGAAAAATATGGATTAGATACAGAAAACCGCGCCTCGCCCTCAGATCGCTGACGCTTTTTAAATGGGGAGGCGCCGGCCTCCCCGCCGGTCCCGGAATCCATAACCGCCTCAGGCGGATTTGAAGACGATTTCGAACTTCGGCGACACGTACTCGGCGTATACGTACCCCCACGAGCAAATGGCGCTCAAAACGGGTTTTACCGACTCTCCAAGGTCGGTCAGCGAATATTCCACCTTCGGCGGCACGGTGTCGAAAACCTGCCGTTTCACCAGCTCATCCTGCTCCAGCTCACGCAGAACCTGCGTCAGCATCTTCTGCGTGATATTGGGAAGCCGACGCCTCAGCTCGCCCGTCCGAAGCGCGCCTTTCCTCAGGTGATACAGCACCAGCGCCTTCCATTTTCCGCCGATCATCTCCAGCGCCAGCGCCAGCGGGCACTCGTATTCGTCACGTTTCATCCGTTTTCCCCCCTGGGTTTGAATGCCTATGCCGTTTTTTCAGGTCCTGGTACCTAAATCTTCACGTACTGCATTTTATAACCTTGATACGCTTTTCACAAGTACGGAAGCAGGAAGGTGCAACTTTTTCGTACAGGGGTTGTGATCGGCCCTCGTAATGATGTAAAATTTGCAGGCAGACTTATTTTTATCTTTAAACTTTTATCACGGAAGAGGGTCCGACATGACGAGCAAAGCCGTATACCCGGGGACGTTCGACCCGTTCACGAACGGACATCTGGACATCACGCAGCGCGGGGCCAGGATCTTTGACGAGCTCACTGTGGCCGTTTCGGCGGACTCCGTGAAAAGCGCGACGTTCAGCGTCGAGGAGCGTCAGATGATGATCCGCGAGGCGGCGGCGGACATCCCGAACGTCCGGGTAGTGGCCTTCGAGGGGCTGCTGGTCGACTTCATGAGGCGCGAGCACAGCAGGGTGATCCTCCGAGGCCTGCGGGCGCTTTCCGACTTCGAGTACGAGTTCCAGTTCGCACAGATGAACAAACAGCTCGCCCCCGAGACGGAAACCTTCTTCATCGTGACGGACGCGAAGTATTCCTACCTGTCCAGCCGCAGTGTAAAGGAAATTTTTCAGCTTGGAGGCTCGATCCGGGAGTTCGTCCCCCCTGTGGTCCTTCGGAGGATAGAGGCGCATGACGCTCCGCCCAAAAAGCGTAAAGATCGTCTCGAATAGGGTCGTCTCGAAGGCGGAAAGGCGCAACGCGAAAAAGGCCCGATTCAGGCGGATTTAAAAACGATCTCCGTCTCCGGCGTAGACGTAACTCCACGAGCAAATAGCGCTCAAAACGGGTTTCACCGACTCCCCAAGGCCGGTCAGCGAGTATTCCACCCTCGGCGGCACGGTGTCGAAAACCCGCCGTTTTATCAGCTCGTCCCGTTCCAGCTGACGCAGCACCTGCGTCAGCATCTTCTGCGTGATGTTGGGCAGGCGCCGCTTCAGGACGCCCGTCCGAAGCGCGCCTTTTCTCAGGTGATACAGCACCAGCGCCTTCCACTTCCCGCCGATCATCTCCAGCGCCAGCGCCAGCGGACATTCATATTCGTCCCGTTTCATCGTCAATTCTTCCCTTCGGGCAAACGTGTTCGTAAACATGGGCCACCCATCGGAGTTCCGGAACCCTGACCCATGCCCTGATCCAGGTCCCGGTCGTCCGATATCGCTGCAGGTTATCTTATGGAAGCCATCTTTGCAACATGAAGATGCACTAAAAATCTGAGTGACCGTTCCAACTCAGGGGAGCAGAGGACGTGTCCCCTCGAGGGACGTGTCCCCTCGCCCGCTCGGTCCCGGGCCTCGGAGTCTGCCCCTCTACCGGCCCCGTCCTCCGCCGCCGCCGCGTCCTCCGCCCGAGGACGTGCGCCCGCCTCTCCCGCTGCCTCCGTACGAACGCATGGAAGCGCTCATGACGCTCATGCTGCGGCTCAGGGAAGCCGCGTGGAATGCGGAACCGCTGTGCCAGCGCGGCTGGTAGCTGCCGGCGTTCAGCAGGGAAGCGAAGGCGTTCACCCAGGTCTCCGCGACCCCGAGGGCGAAGGCATAGGGCAGAAGCCGCTCGAACAGCTCCGGCGTCAGCTCCGGAACGTCGTCTCTCAGCGAGGGATAAAGCGCCTCCAGACGGTGTTTTTCAGCCGTTTTCAGATACATTTCGAAGCCCAGGACCTCGTCCAGAAGCCGCCGACCCGCCGGGGTCCGCGCGGGCATGAAAGTGAAAAAGGCGGACGCCGAGGCGATGACCGTCAGGACGGAGCCCATAACGAGGGCGTCCTCTCTCCACGCGGTTCGAATCGCACCCAGAATCGGCATAAATACCGAAAATGTCCAAATGCCCAGCGCCAGGCAGAATAATCGGACGATTATTATGATGTTGCGCCCCTCGGGCGCTTCCAGGATAGCGTTCACCATTCCGAAAAAAAGATCGCAGCAGAAGTAGACGAAAACCACGAGGAAGATTTGCGTGAACAGCGACTCGCTTATCTGATAGAACAGCGAATCGCTTACCTGATACAGCAGCGCCAGATGATACAGCAGCAGCGCCAGAAACGGGACGAGCAGCAACTGCCCGCCCTGGATGTACCTCTGGTTCCAGTTCATCAGCGTCGGCCTCCCCGGGCTGCCTTCCCTGTAAAAGGCGGGCAGAGCGGCGGTCATTTTCTGAGTGAAGGCCGCGATGACCGGATTGCCGCCCCCCAGCGTCACCGAGTCTC
>JAISSA010000178.1 GCA_031273365.1 Synergistaceae bacterium | reverse complement strand
AGGCGGACAGGCTTCTCTGAGCCTGAAGCATAAAGCTGTTCTGAGCAGCGCCGATTGACCTTCTTTTGCAGGTTTGAACCTGATTTGAACCTGAACGTATAAAAAGTTCATATCAAAATCGAGGAGGAATGGCTGTGAAAAGAACTATTGGCGTACTTATGTTTGTGGCGTTTTCTGTCTTTGCAGTGGCGCTTTGGGGGGTAACTCCCGTTCACGCGGCGGCGCCGACGAAGTTGACGCTCTGCGGCACCAACGGGGTGGGGGACACGCAGTCCATGGCTCACGAGGAGCTGGCGAAGCGTCTCAACGCCCTTGGCGGCTGGGATGTCACCGCGATGGTCTCGTCCGAGATGGGCAGCACCGACGACGTCACCGAGCAGGCCATCAACGGCGCGGCGGTAACCTCGGCGTCGGACCCCTCCAGACTCGCGTCCTACGTTCCGGAGTTCGGCATTTTGATGATGCCCTACCTGTTCGACGACTACGCGCAGCTCGACACTCTGATGGACACCGAAATCTACGCTCAGTGGAAGGAAAAATTCCGCGAGCACGGGATCGTCCTCCTCACCAACAACTGCCTGACCGGGTGGCGCAACTGGGTCACCAACAGGGAAATCAAAACCCCGGCGGACCTGAAGGGCCTGAAGATTCGCACCATGGGCAACGCGATCGCCACCAACTCGGTTAACGCCATGGGCGCAATCGCGACCCCCATGAACCAGAGCGAATGTTACAACGCCATCACGACGAAGGTCATCGACGGCGGCGAGTGGCAGCTTCCCACCATTTACTCCTCGAAGTTCTACGAGGTCTGCAAGAACATCAGCCTGTCCCGCCACTTCCTGCTCACGGGGTCCATCGTAACGGGCACAAAATGGTTCGACTCCCTGAGCGACGTCCAGCAGGCCCAGCTTTCGGAAAATGCCGTCCAGACCTACAAAGACAACCAGAAGATCGTCATCGAGTACGAGCAGAAGTACCTGGACGAAATGGAGAAGACCTACGGCGTCAAAGTGACGACGCCGGACCGCGAGGCCTTCAAAAAGGCCACGGCGCACCTGTACTCCGACAAAGCCACGACCGGCGGGGCGGACTATGAAGCCATCCGCGTGGAACTCTACAAACAGCTCGGCATAAAATAATAAAACATGCAATGTCAACGACATAAAAAATTAACGGGGCCAGGGGACTGCGTCCCCTGCGGGGTTTTTGCCGAGGGGGCGGAGCCCCGCGGTTTTGGAGTCGTTGACATTTACGTGCTTTTGCGGGGGGGCGTGTGAAGTCCAGGGCAGCGGGCTTTGCCCCCCTGTTTATAACGTTTACGATTGGGTTGCCTTTTCAGGCAAAGGTGAAAAGATGATTCGAGAGGCTTACCGCATCTATTGTAAAATCGAGGAAATCATCGTCGGCGCGGGTTTTGCCACCATCGTCGCCCTGACGTTCATGAACGCGGTCCTCCGCGTTGTGGGACACCCGATCATATCGGCCGACGACATTTCCCTGCTTCTTTTCGGCTGGGTCGCGTTTATCGGGGCGGACGTGGCGCTCCGGCACTCCCGACTGGTGGGTATGGATATTCTGGTCACAAAATTTCCTCCGAAGATCCGGAAGCTTACGCAACTTCTGGTCTATCTCATCATCATCGCGGCTCTTCTCGTGTTTATCGTCAAAGGATTCGAGCTGGCGGGCGGCAACTGGAGGCGCCAGTTCAACAGCCTTCCGATCTCCTACGGCTGGGTCTCCCTGAGTTTGCCCGTGTGCAGCCTTTTAATGACCATCACGGCATCGATCAAAGCCGTGGAGCTGCTCGTGCATTTCAGGGACGACGCATCCCGGAAAGTGAGATGAGCATCTTATGAGCGCTTTACTGATCGTTTTTATCTTTCTTCTGCTGATCAACACTCCCATAGCCTTCGTCATCGGCCTGGCCGGCATGGCGTGGTTTTTCGTGCATCCCGAGTTTTCCACGGCCATAGCCGTCCAGCGGGTCATCGCTCAGACCCAGTCCATTTCGTTTCTGGCGGTGCCCTTTTTCATTTTTGCCGGAAACCTCATGAACCACACGGGCATCACCAACCACCTGATCAGCTTCTCGCGCCTCCTGACGAGGCGCATGACCGGCGGCATCGCGCAGGTGTCCGTGGTCCTGTCGACGCTGATGGGCGGCGTTTCGGGCTCGGCCGTGGCCGATGCCTCCATGGAGGCGAGAATCCTCGGACCGGAGATGATCAGGCGCGGCTATTCCAAAGGCTACGCCGGCGGCGTCATCTGCATCACCTCTCTGATTACCGCCACCATACCCCCTTCTCTGGGCCTTATCCTTTACGGTTTCGTCGGCAACGTCTCGATAGGAAAGCTTTTCGTCGCCGGCATCGTCCCCGGCCTGATGATGATGGTCGTTTTAATGATAACCGTCTCCCTGACCGCAAAACACAAACAGTACGACGTCCCGCCGCCCGACACGCCGCCGCCCACGTTGCACGAGCTGCTCCAGGAGCTCAAAACTTCCATATGGGCGCTGATATTCCCCCTCATTCTGATCGTCGGAATACGATTCGGGTTCTTCACCCCCACGGAGGCGGGGGCTTTTGCCGTCGTCTACGCGCTGGCGGTAGGGGTTCTCGTCTACAGGGAACTGACGTGGGAGAACTTCGTGATCGCGCTGAAGGACTCCTTCATCGACAACGGCGGCATCATCCTCATCATCGCGCTGTCCGGAATATTCGGGTACGCGCTCACCGTCGAAAAGACGCCCATCCTCGTCGGATCGCTGCTCTTCGGGATCACCTCCAATCCGCACCTCCTGATGGTGATCATCGTGCTGTTCCTCGTCGTCTCCGGCATGTTCATCGACAGCAACGTCAACATCCTTTTGCTGACCCCCATATTTCTTCCGGTACTCTCAAAAATGAACGTCGACCCGGTACACTTCGGAATATGCATGATGACGGTCGTCACGATGGGCTGCATGACGCCTCCGGTGGGAACGGCGCTCTACACGGTGTGCGATATACTGGATTGCCCCGTGGAGGAATACTTTGTCGAAACGATGCCTTTTTACGCGGCCATCATCCTGCTCGACCTCATCCTGATATTCATTCCCGGCGTCGTCATGTGGCTTCCCAACCTGCTGTACTGACACGTCGCAGACGGGAGACGGTTGGGCTTACCCTCGTCTTCGCTCCCAAAACCGAAAGGGTATAAGGCATTAAAAAAATATGAAGGGAAGGTGTCGAAAATGAAGAAGTTGTTGCTGGCGGCAGTGGTTTGGGCTCTGTTGGCCGGTACGGCCCTGGCGGCCTATCCGGAGAAGACGATCGTCATCGTGTGTCCGTGGGGCGCCGGGGGAGGGACCGACCGCGTCATCCGCGCGATGGCCGCGGAACTCGAAAAGCTTCTGGGGCAGCCGGTGGTCGTCGAGAACCGGACGGGCGGCGACGGCGCCGTAGGACACGGGTATGGAGCCAAGGCCAGGCCGGACGGCTACACCCTGACCTGCACGACGTTCGAGCTGGCCACGATGCACTGGATGGGCATCCCCTCCGCTCCCACCTTCGAGGACTACGAGCACGTCGCCCAGATCAACGACGACCCGGCGGCGATCGGCGTCAAAACCGACGCGGAGTGGAAGGATCTGGCCGGGTTCTTCGCCTGGATCAAAGCCAACCCGGGCAGGGCCCAGTTCTCCGGAACGGCCAAGGCCGGCATCTGGGACCTCGCCCGTCTGACCCTGATGGACGCCGCCGGACTGAAACCGGAGGACGCGCTCTGGATCCCCAGTAGCGGCGCGGCCGCGGCTATCCCTGAGGTTTTGGGCGGACACATCAGCGCCATCGCCTGTGGAATCGCGGAGCAGAAGGCGCAGCTCGACAACGGGGAACTGCGCGCCCTCGTGCTGATGAGCGCCGAGCGCTCCCCCGCGTTCCCTGGCGTTCCGACGGCCAGAGAGCTGGGCTACGACGTCGTCTACGCGACGGTGCGCGGCCTTTCCGCCCCGAAAGGGACCCCGAAGGAAATCGTGGACCTGCTGGCCGACGCGGTGAAAAAGAGCTGTGAATCCCCGACTTTCGTCGATTTCATGCAGAAAAACAGCTTTGCGATCAGCTACAGGGGACCGGCGGAGTACACGGAACTTCTGTCCAGAATCGACGCGGACAACAAAACCGCCATGGAGCTCGGCGGCTACCTGAAAGCGGGACAGTAACCCCGGCCGAAAATTCGCCCCCCGACCGGGGGGGCGGATCTCCGGAAAGGAGATGTGCTCTTGCTGGAAGAAAAATTCCCTGAAGAGAGACCCGGGGACGAAGCCGTCGCCGCGGCAGAGACGCCGGAGCGGAAAAGCAGCGTTATTCTTGGCGCAGCGCTGATTCTGATCTGCGTGTTTGTCTGGCTCGAAACGGCAGGCTACCCTGACGACCTGCTGGATGCGCGTAAAATGACGGGACCAGGGACCCTGCCCCGCCTTTTGTCGCTGATTCTGGGCCTGGTCGGGGTGTGGGAGAGCGCGAGGGCCTTTCGCACCGGAAGCTGGCGCTTCCGCGTCGACTGGTCGGCGTTGTTTTTCGATCCCCGGAACCGAAATATCCGGCTCGTAATCGTGATGACGGGCCTGTGGATTCCTTTGACCCAATATCTGGGGTTTACGGCCGGATCGATGATCTACGTGCTGTCTCTGATGGTGCGGCTGAAGGCAAAACCCTGGCTGGCGGTCGTCTGTTCCTGTCTCGCGGTCGCCTTTGTCGTGGTGGTGTTCAATTACGTTTTCAGGGTGCAGCTCCCCATGGGCATTCTGACCGAGCCCCTTGGCTGGAGGCACTGAGCGGGAGGAACTGCGGGGCGGTCGAACGGGCTTCGCCTCCCCGAGCCAATCATAAATCAGGGGAGGCGTGATCGTGATCGACATAACTCAGATCTTCAACCTGTCCACTCTCGGGCCCTGGATGCTTTCCATGCTCTTCGGCCTGCTCATCGGGGCCACGCCGGGACTCACCGCGACGATGGCCGTCGCCCTGATCGTTCCGATAACGTACTATATGCCGCCTCTGACCGGACTTTCGATGGTGCTGGGGGTATCCGCCTCCGCCATCTTCGCCGGGGACATTCCCGCCACCTGTCTCAGGATCCCCGGAACGCCGGCGTCCGCCGCGGCGGTTCTCGATTCCTATGAAATGACGAAAAAAGGGGACAGCGGACTGCCTCTTTCTCTGGACGTCTACTGTTCTTCCATTGGGGGGATGATCGGCGTGCTGTGTCTGATCTTCATCGCCCCCGCACTGGCGAAATTCGCCCTTCGATTCACCCATTTTCAATACTTCTGGCTCGGCATCTTCGGCCTGTCGATGAGCGCCATCCTCTGTCAGGGCAACGCTCTGCTCGGCGTCATCTCGGCCACGCTGGGGGTGCTTTTGTCCACGATCGGCACGGACCTGACCAGCGGGTATTACCGTTTCATCTTCGGCGTCATGGATCTGGCGGACGGCATCAGCTTTATCCCCGTCATGATCGGCATGTTCGGGGTCAGCGAGGTCCTGAAGGTCGTGGCTCGCCCCGAGCTGCTCTCGATGACGGCGCTTCCGGGTTCGACGAAACTGCCGCCCGCGAGAAAGGTCTTCGCCGTGATCTGGCGTCACAGGCTGACCGTGCTGCGCTCCGCGATCATCGGAACGGTCATCGGCGCTCTGCCGGGCGCGGGCGGCGACGTTGCGGCGTGGGTCAGCTACGGCGCGGCCAAAAAGACCTCGAAGACGCCCGAGAAGTTCGGGACGGGCTGCGAGGAAGGGGTGATCGCCCCGACGAGCGCCAACAACGCGGCCATCGGCGGGGCATGGATCCCGGCTCTGGTGTTCGGCATCCCGGGCGACTCCATCACGGCCGTCGTGCTGGGCGCGATGATCATGTACGGCTTGCAGCCGGGCCCCATGATTTTCCAGGGGAAAAGCGAGATGGTGAAAGGCATCTTCACAATCGCCTTCATCTCGCAGATCATGCTGATTCCCGTCGGATTCATCGGAATCAGGTTGTTTCGCCAGATCCTGAGAATGCCCAAAAACGTCGTTTTCGTTCTGGTGCTTCTGTTCTCGCTGGTGGGAAGCTACGCCATGCGCAACAACTATTGGGACGTCGGCATCATGCTGGCCGCGGGCATACTGGGGTTTTACATGGATCACCTTTCCATGCCCCAGGCTCCCCTCATTCTGGGGTTGATTCTCGGCAACATGGTGGAAAACAACTTCCGGATCGGGATGTTGAAGAGCGGCGGCGACTATACCTGGTTCATCAGCGACCCCATATGCGCCACCCTCATCTTCCTGATCTTCCTGACCTATTTCAGCGGCCCCCTCCTCCGTCTCTGCGGCGGGCTCCTGAAAAGAATGAGAAAACGCTGACCGGCGGTCTCCGGCGGTTCGGCGCGGGGCCGCGCTGCCGGAGACCTGGCCGCTTTGCCTCCGCAGTTTCTGCTGCTGCGGATTCAGATTTATCTGCAATTGACTTTCATCGCCGAAACGCTTATGATACGCATGGATTTAGAGAAACGGGAATCCATATTTTCTTGTAAGGGAGGTGAATAGATGGATTACGACGGAACAAAACTGGTCTACTCCGAGGGTATGCCACAGTGGCTGATGCCCGATGGGTCTCTGGTACCGGTAAAGTACGGCAGCGACGGTTCGATCAGGTCGGGCGGGCTTTACCTGAGGGACAGAGCGACCAATGCGACGCTTCTGATCTGCGACTGAGGCGTCGGGAGTGGAGACGGTGGCGCAGGCCACCCTTTTTTTTATGTTTTTTTATCCAGCGTTCCGTAAAACCCCGCACTTTAGTGCGAGGATGTAAGGAACATCTGCCGAAGGCGGATAGCTTTCGACTTTAGTTTTCTGACTTTTGTTGCTGTTCGATATACTGGCGAATGATTTCAATCGGAGCACCACCACAGCTACCAGCAAAATAGCTCGGAGACCATAGATGACCGCCCCATAAAACACTCTCAATTTCAGGAAATTTCTTTTTGCGCAGGATGCGGCTGGAAACTCCCTTCAAGCTGTTTACAAGGCGCGAAATGCTCACTTTAGGAGGATAACTAACGAGCAGGTGAACATGATCGTGCTCTCCGTTAAATTCAACCAGAATAGCCTCAAAATCCGTGCAAACGGAAGCAAAAATATCACGAAGCTCGTCTAAAACAGCCTGCGAAAATGCGCATTTTCGATACCTGGTTACGAATACCAAGTGTACATATAAGTTAAAAACGCAGTGTCTGCCATGACGAATATCAGTTGATTTTTTCATAGACCAAAGTATAATTGAGGCTGATGATTTTGTAACGTAAATTCCCAGTTTTTTTATATGCGTATGACAAGAATTGAGATTTTGGTTATGTTTGCGTGAAATACGTATGCATATAAAATAGGCCAAAATTATATGCGCATTTTGGGTGACAATTTGCACTTAAATATAGTATATCACACTGCTTATGTTCCATACACATATAATTCTTTTGGGAATTTACGTTTTGAACCTGACTAAGGGGGTAATGTCTCCCGAGTTCAAAATAATGCCCTGAAAGGGATAGCCGAGGGCAGAGTAAGGAGGATTTCTGACTAAAAAAACCCCTTCCCCCCTTCAAAAAAGTATTTGAGAAGGGGTTCCCAAAGGATAATTTGCTTATGTCCGACAGGCTCCTAGC
>JAISSA010000174.1 GCA_031273365.1 Synergistaceae bacterium | reverse complement strand
GAATTTGATCTGCAGGAAGAATCGAAAGGAACGCAACGCCTTTTTTTGCTGGCTTTTTTCATCCTGAGAATACTCAAAGAGGGCGGCGTGATGATTATCGATGAGCTTGAATCCAGCCTTCACCCCATGCTGGCGCGTTTTATCGTCGGCCTTTTCAATTCCGCAGAAAACAGGAACGGAGCTCAACTCATATTCAGCACCCACGAAGCAGGGCTGCTGGATATAAAAGAAACGTTCAGGCGCGACCAGATATGGTTTGTGGAGAAAGACTCGTCCCAGGCCACTGTTCTGTATCCATTGACCGACTTCAATTTGCGAAAGGAGGCAAATGTCGAGAGCGGATACCTGACGGGGAAGTACGGCGCGATACCGTTTTTGACCGCTTTCAGCTTCGCGGATAGCGAGGGCGATAATGGCGCGTGACAATCAGCCGAAGGATCGCCAGAGAAAAAAACTCGAACGCAAAAGCGGCCGACGCGCGACATACGACCGCCTGCTGATCGTCTGTGAGGGCGAGAAGACCGAGCCGCATTATTTCGATGGAGTGCGAAAAGACCACCGGCTCAGTCCGGTATGCGTAAAAACGATGCCCGGTAAATACGGTACCCTGCCCCAGCAGGTCATCGATTATGCCTACGATTACTGTTCAAAGGAAAATAACAAATGGGAAAAAATTTTCTGCGTGTTCGACAGGGACGACCATCCAAATTTTGAAAACGCCATAAGAAGCGCAATGTCGAAAAATCGTACGCTGTTGAACGACCAGGGACAAAAAATCGATTTTCTCGCTATCCCCTCCGTCCCCTGTTTTGAACTGTGGCTGTTTCTCCACTTCGAGGGCGTAACGTCTCAAATCTCGCGCTTCAATCTGCTGAAAAGGCTCAAAAAATACATCCCGGGATATGAAAAAAGCGCTACCGATCATTTCGAGAAGACGAAAGATCGCCTTGAGACGGCATACAGGAACACCGCCCAACTCTCGCGGAACAGAAACGGCCCAATCATACAAAACCCCTTTACAGCCGTGGATGAAGTGATGAAAGCATTGATGAATCTGGTCAAACAGTCCGGGCGGTAACTGCCTCTTCACTTTTCCAAAACAGCATCCGCGCTGCCGGTCAGCTCCGCCAAATTTACAGTAACGAATGTTGGATATTGTTTCAGGGGCTAAAAAAGCGATAATAGCAGGAGAGAATGACAGAATATTATTTGGGGGAGGTCCTTTGAGATGTCTGCAACGTCGCTTTTCGCACCGGACAAAAATCTTGCGCTGGAGCTGGTACGGGGAACGGAGGCCGCCGTTATGGCCTCGGGACGGTGGATGGGGCGCGGCAACAAAAACGAGGTGGACCGCGCCGCCGTGGAGGCGATGCGCTACATGCTGAACACCGTCAGCATGAACGGAGTCGTCGTTATCGGCGAGGGGGAAAAGGACGAGGCGCCCATGCTCGCCAACGGGGAGAGCCTGGGAACGGGCGAGGGCCCCGACGTGGACATCGCCGTGGACCCCATCGACGGAACGCGTCTGATGGCCCACGGCCTGGGGGGAGCCCTCAGCGTCGTCGCCGCCGCCGAACGGGGCGCGATGTTCAGCCCGAAAAACCTTTTTTATCTGGACAAGATCGTCACGGGGCCGGAGGCCGCGGACTTCATCGACATCGAGGCCCCGATTCACATCAACATCCGACGCGTCGCCAAAGCCAAAAGCAAGGCCGTCGAGGACGTCACCGTCATCATGCTGGACCGGCCGCGCAACGAGGCAATCCGGGAGGAGGTTCGCAAAGCGGGCGCGCGCATCCGCCTCATCCCCGACGGAGACATCGGCGGCGCTCTGGCGACCTGCGGGGTCAAGGGCACGAGCGCCGATCTGCTGCTGGGCTCGGGAGGCTCTCCTGAGGCGGTCATTACGGCCTGCGCCGTCAAATGCCTCGGGGGCAGCATGCAGTGTCGCCCATACTTCCGCAACGAGGCCGACGAGGTGGTCGCCATGGAGCGCGGCATCGAAAAACACACCATCCTGGACCTGGAGGACCTGGTCAGGGGAGAAAACGTTTTCTTCGCCGCAACCGGCGCGTCGGACGGAGACCTCCTGAAGGGCGTCGCCTACAGCGGCGCGCACATCCACACCTGGTCTCTGTGTATGCGGGGCAAAAGCGGAACGGTCCGCTACATCGAAGCCATACACTCGCCCAAAAAACTGTCGGAGCTCGGCAGCTCGATCGACTACAGCCCGGGAGCTTCGTCTCACAGGTAAAAACGCTGTATCCGTGCTTCCGGCGACGGGCACAAAGCATTGACCGCCGCGACGCTCGCTGAGGCGAGGGAATGCTGGCGTCCTCCGCGGGCGGACGTGGCGGTTCCGGAATCTCGAAAATCAGCCGTTTTACTGGGCGCTCCTTACGATCGAGCCGATCATCGCCATCGGAGCGAAAGAGAGGTGATATGCGGCTCCATACCCGAATACGGAAAATTTTGCGCCATCACGCGGGATTTGTGATAGAATTACGCTGTTTTGAAAAGAGGTGCCGACGAACCTCCCTTTTGTAAGCAGGGAGGAAAGTCAGGGGCGGATTTTTAAGGAAGGGGTTGTATTATAAGTGAAAAAGACAGTGCTTTTGGTTTTGTTGCTCGTAGCGGTGATTTTCTCCGCGCTGCCCGCGATGGCCGCGGAGGGGTGGGATCCCAACAAGCAGAAAAATCTGGGACAGGATCATGTCAAAATGCAGTGGTATCTGTTGGACTACGGGACAAAGGAGGGAGTTCCCTTTGCCGTCGCCAGAAAGTATTACACAAACGACGCCATCAAACGGGAGACCATCGATCTGCTGATGTCCAAGTTTTCTCTTGCTCCCGACGTGGCGGGAAGCCTGTACTTCACGGAGTATGGCTATGAGTACAGCAAAGACGGCAAGCAGTTTGCCGTGACTTACCTGCGCCACTACGACATGCTGGGCAACGAGATTTATGGAACGGTCTACGACGGCTCCAGCGACGCTTTGAAGAAGACCTTCCTCGCTGTCGACTCCGCTTCCGCCGCCGGTAAGGGGGTGCCTCTGGCCCTCGGGAAAACTCCTGCCAAAACTCCCGCAAAAGCTCCCGCAAAGAAAGCCCCTGCAAAAA
>JAISSA010000155.1 GCA_031273365.1 Synergistaceae bacterium | reverse complement strand
GGATTTCTTTCTGACACAGTTTACAGGAAAAGACTCTGCCTGGCAACAGGGGGAACACCGCTGTCGACTTGAGCTTTTTTGTATACCTCTCTCCCGGCCAACCTTTGTAGAATGGGGACGAGGAATTTGTTGACGGCAGAGCGCGTTTTCTCCTGATTAACGCTTTTTTTCGCGCCGTAGGCAAGTTCAGCGGCGGTCATCACTGGTATTTTAATATCGCCGCGTTTTTTAGAGGCTAACCGCTCAGCAAGGCATGGAAAGCGATTATTCAAAAAATAGATGCAGATATTTGTATCAAGAAAATATTTCATAACAGTGCTTCGCGCTTTGTATCGAGGTTGAGCGGCATATCATCTGGAATGATTAAATCTTCTTCGCTCAAAGAACCGCAAAGAGCAAAAAAATCATCAGGCCACTCGTCTTTTAAATCAACTAATCGCTCATTGACCGCCTGGGCGACAAATTTTGAGATTGAGCATCGGGCAGCATTTGCCTCGCGTTCAATTTCGGCAAAAGTTTCTTTATCTACATATAGCGATAGCTGCGGCATAGAGAGCCCTCCCTGTTTGCAAGTATATTATATATTATACTTGAACGCCATCAAAAATCAATATTCAGGGGTAGAGCCAAAGAGAACATAATTCGGGCCCCGGAGCAAACGCCGAGGCCCGAATGTATTTGATTTGCGCTCCTGCCGTTCAAACTCAGGGGAACGCGGTGGGGTGCATGGAGCCTGAACGCTTAATCTCGGTAGATCAAGGTTTTGCGCATTGAGTGACGGGAGCTTCTCTATATTTTCCCCCTTAAATTGACAGCAGTGATATGATGATCCTTATAAAATATAAGCTGAATCAGCTGATTAACACAAAAGGAGCATATGGCACTTATGGAAACTCTTACGTCATACGAGGCAAGAAACACTTTCGGCGATACCCTGATAAAGGCTCAGCGTGCGCCCGTACAGATAACCAAAAGCGGTAAACCGATTGCCGTTATCGTATCGATTGAAAACTATCGCATGATGGAAGCTCTGAAAATGCAGATGTTGAAAGACCGGGTAACTCGTGCCGAAGCCGATATCGAATCGGGCAATTTTGTTGACGGTGAAACGTTTATGCAGGATTTGTCAGACGGAAAATATGACTGAGCGGCACGCAGCAAAATCGGCAAAATATGTAATTTTGAAAGAAGCCAGACATGACCTCCTGGATATCAGGCGGTTTACCGTTGAAAACTGGGGTAAAGAACAGTCAGCGGCATATATTGACGAACTTAAAGAAGTCTTTGCATTACTGGCGATGAACCCCGCTATAGGGTATGACCGAAACCCCGAACTTAAGAGGGGCATAAAAAGTTTTCTGCACAGGAGCCATGTGATTTACTATAAAAAAACCGACAGCAACATCGCTATCATCGGCATTTTTCATCACTCGATGATACCTGATTCGCATATCCGCAAGCGGGAAGCTGGTCCGTCTTCAGGTCGCAGTGGAGGGGAAGTCCCCCCTCGACCTTTACCTGAGGCAAGAGGATAGTCATGTTTAATTTTTAATTTCACTGAACATTCGGGCCCCGGCACGAACGCCGGGGCCCGAATGTGTTTGCGCCCCTCGTAAGCGCTACAGGTCGATCACGGCTTTAAGAGCGGGGCTGAGTTCCTGCTTTTTCGTGATAAGGGACACCAGAACCGTCACGGCAATGGCGATCGCGCAGATGTTGAAGTACGCCGGAAGGCCGCCCGGCCATTGGATGGTAAAGGACAGGATGTTCAGCACAAACGAGACGAAGATGCCGCACATGACGCCTTTTTCGTTGGCGCGCTCCCACAGGAGGCCGATCACGAAGACCGGGAAGGTGGCGGAAACGAGGGTCCCCCACCCGAAGGTTCCCAGGAGAGCGACCATCTCCGTGCTGTAAACGGAGATCACGATGGAGGACGCTCCCAGGATGAACATGAAAGCCCGCGAGACGGAAACCTGCTTTTCTTTCGGGATGCGAATGCCCAGCGCGCTGGTCAGGTCCTTGGAGAGCAGAGTGGACGAGGAGGTCAGAAACATGCTGGCGGAGGACATCGCCGCCGCTAAAATAGCCGCGTACACGAGCAGTTGCGCCTCAAAGCCCACATAATCGGAAAAGGCGTAGATGGCCTCATCCGGTTTCTGAAGCGGCGGAATTTTGCCCGTAGCGACCAGGTAGAGCGTTCCGTAGGCGACCGCGACCGCCAGAAAAGCCACAACCGAGTGCGTAGCCGCGACGACGAACGAGGTTTTGGGGAGATCGCGGGGATCCTTCATCGCATACATGCGGACGATAACCTGGGGCTGACCGAGACACCCGAGAATGGGGATCAGCATCCAGACCATGCTTATTTTGCCCGGAAAGGTTCCCCATGCGTTCAGAAGGTCGGGACCCAGCTTTTTGGTGACGCCGTTGGCGCCGACGACCTCCGGGATCGAGCCGACCGCCTCCATGACGTTGCCGAAACCGCCGGTGACGCGGAAGAAGGCGACGATCATGACCACTCCGGCGACAACCATGACAAACCCCTGAAACGCCTGAGTCAGTAACCCGCCAACCTCACCGGAAACCGCGGTGTAAACCGTAAGAACGCCGAAGACCACGATCCCCGCGACGATGGGCGGCCAGCCGATGAGATGGGCGATGAGCGCCGATCCTGCGGCGATCTGGGCCGCCAGGTACCCCACGCAGCCAAGACAGATGACGATGGACATAAGGCCCTTGATCACCCGGTTGTTGTTGAAACGAACGTCGCAGATGTCTCCCAGACTGGAGATGGGGGCGATCGCGGCCATGCCGCACACCTTTTTCCCCAGAATGAGGTAGGACATGGCATACGCCGCTCCGGAGAGCATCCAGAAGGTCATGGGATTCCCCGTGGCGTAGATGATGCCGGGCACGCCCACCAGCGCGAACGCGCTGGCTATACCGGCCATGGTGGACAATCCAACCGCGATCGGGCCAAACATACCCGTCCCGCCAAAATAAGCCTGCGCGGTTGTGGCTTTTCGTTTGGACCAAATTCCAATGCTGAAGGAAATTACAATCATCAAAGCGGAAAAAGCGACAATGGCGCTGACCGTACCGCTGGACATATCACTTACCCTCCTGTCGGACCCGATTGAGGAAATCTTTCCAGTCTTTTTCCGAAAGCCATTCGTCTTTACGCAGCACGAACCCGACCGTTAAAGTGAGTATGCCGCCGATCCAGTAAAAGAAAACAGTGAAAGCGAAGGAAGGGTGAAAACCCCCGATGGTGAAGCCTGGAATAACGCCCGCAAAAAGGTCCGAGAAGTATTTGGAGAGAATAAAACTGGCGATCCACAGAATTGCCCATGCGCCCAAAGGATAGACAAGAAGTTTTTTGGGGACCACTCCGTTTTTCGCCGCTCCCAGAAGCATGTACAGGAGCATTAAAACGACCCCCAGGCACATAGCCGTAACAAAATAGTCCTTCCAGCCCAAAAACATGCAGGCAAGCCACAATACCGCCGTCGCAACGATAATCGCGGTTCTGTTCTTCGTCAGATCCATCCGGCGTTCCCCCTCTCTTTCACTGCTTCAGGCCCAGCAGAGAATCCACGCTGGCCAGCGGGAAAACCAGCTCCCAGCCCGAGGGCCACTGTTCGGAGACGGGGACGGCTTTGGACAGGTGCATCTCCTGCGTGCCGCGGCGCTTGCCGTTGGCGTAGTCGATGACGCCGCCGAAGGGGTTCCTGATGGGGCCGCCGTTTTCCAGAGCCGCCATGTAGTTTTCCCAGGTGATGTCCTTACCCTCCAGACGCCGCAGCCCCTCGCAGAAAAAATGCCCCGCGATCCAGCCGGTCTGCGCGTAAATGTTCATCGCGTATCTCTCGGGCGCCCATTTGACGTAGAGGTCCAGCGCAGCCCTGTCGGCGTATTCGACCCAGCCAAGGGTGTAGAGGTCGAATTTGCCCCGGATGTCGTTCACGACGGCCTCGCTCATGGCCAGCGCCTCGTTGACGTAAGTGGTGATGCAGTCCTTATTCACGCTCTGCGCGGCCAGTTCCTTCACGATGGTGGGCATGGTGCCCTGAATGGAGGCGACGATGACGAAGTCCACTCCGGCGTTCTTCATGGTCGTCACGGCGGCGGAAACGTCGGCCGTACCGGCGGTGACCTGCGCGGCCACGGCCTCGAGCCCGCCGGTTTCCTGAATCTGCGTGGTCGCGCCATGGTAGAGGTTCACGCCGGCGTCGTCGTTGGTGTAGATGATCCCTATTTTTTTGGCGTTGAACCTGCCCGCGGCGTAGGCGACCATGATGCGGCCCTCGGTAATGTAGATGGGCTGCACCGGGAAGATGTTGTAGCCCTCGGCGTTGGTTTTGGCGTTGTCGGCGTACAGCTGGCCGATGCCGGTGGCGAAGTAGACGGCGGGAATGCCGTACTCCTTCAGGTCCTCGACGGTGGCCGCCACGACGGGAGTCCCGAAGTGCCCCACAATGGCGAAGACCTTTTCGTCCTCCACCAGGTTGGCCAAAGCGGCCTTGCCCTTTGCCGGGTCGAACTCGTCGTCCGTGATGTGGTTGAAGACGATTTTACGCCCCTCGATGCCGCCCTCCGCGTTCACCATCGCCACGTAAGCCTCGATGCCCGCCAGAAATGGCACGCCCACCGGGGCGTAGGGCCCGGACGTCGCGGCGGAGTTGCCGATGACGACCCTCGCGTCGTCAGCCCCCTGAGAGTATTTTTTGGAGGCGGCGCTTCCGCAGGTTGCCCAACCGAAAGCCATCAGTACTGCCAGTACTGCCACAAACGTTCTTTTCATCGCTTTTCCCTCCGAATGATTCAGAATATATGTCTGCGCTCATCGCGTAAACATCAGTGCAAAAACTTAAGCCGAAGCCGAGAACATGGGGCTCTGCCCCCCGGAAAAAGCCCCGCAGGGGACTTGTCCCCTGACCCCGTTCATTTTTTCTCACGCCGAGCCCAGGTAGGCCTCCACCAGACGGGAGTCCTTTATCAGTTCGCTCGCCGGGCCGTGAACGTGAATTTCTCCCACCTCCAAAACGTAGCCGTAATCGGCGATCTTCAATGTCTGCAGGGCGTTTTGCTCCACGATAACCACCGTGACGCCCTCTTTCCT
>JAISSA010000102.1 GCA_031273365.1 Synergistaceae bacterium | reverse complement strand
GCGCGTGCTGATTTCCTCGGCAATGCCTCTTTCATGACAATGGGGACAAACGTGTATTTTTTTAGGCTTCCCCGCGGCGGTCGTCGTTTCCACCTCCACGCAGTCGAACAGCGAGACCTTCTCCAGACAGCGCGGACACTCGAAAACCTGAGAGTACACCGTGTAGTTGGTGGTCGCCCTGCCGTCGCAGCGATCGCACTTCGTCTCGTAGAGCCAATCGATCTCCGGCTTCACTTTGGCGGCCAATTCGTCGAAGGCCCCTTGCAGTTCCCGCAGGTCCACGGGCGTGCAGTAGTTTTTGGTGATGAAGGTCGCGGCGGGTGAGCGGTCTATCGCTATCGCCTTTCGCCCTTCCATCAGGGCGGCCAGCGCCGTGCCGCCGGAACCGCAGAACGGGTCCAGCACCAGGTCGCCCGGTTTCGTGTAGTGCCGGACGTACTGGCGTATCGCGTCGTGAGGCTTCTTCGACCAATACGTGTGCATGTTGTAGATCGCCGTCGCCTTGGTCGCCTCGATGGGCTTGTCGAAAGCGGGGACGTCATAGTCGTCTGTCTCCGGGTCGTACGGGTTTTCCGCGACATGCCGCTCCACGAACTCGCGCAGATGCGGATTGGGCTTGTCTCCGGAGTAATACCCTTCCGGCATTGCAGGAACATCGTCTTTGAAAAGACTGCCTTCCCTGGGGTCGAATTTTTTCCTCCCCATCATTATTCCCCGATCTCCCACAAATGGTTTTCGGCTATCAGATTGGTGGGAAGCGTAGAGTCGCTCCCGCTCATCTCGTGAAACATGACGATGCGATCCCGGGACTTTCGCCCCGGCAGAAGAAGCACGACGCGATTCTCGTCGGCTGCCCTGGTGCGCAGCAGACTCAACTCGACGTGGTAAGCGAAGAGCATTTCCAGGTTGGACAGGACGAGAGGTTTCTTTTCCGCCAGCTGCGCGTTCAAAAAACGCTCGAACGCCCTGCCGACGTGCGCGGCCGTGGGTTCGGGGCGTTTGGCTTCATTTTCGGCAAGCCGCTTGAACTCGTCGTCCGGTATGGCGCCCAAAATGCCGCGGTTCACGTTGGTGGGCTTCGGAAAAACAACGCCGTCGGTTGTCCTGGCCTGATGAAGTTTTTTCGCGAATTCGTCGAGCTGGCTGTAGGTTCCCAGAACACCGTACAAATGCCGCCCTACAGGAACGGTTAGCTTTTGACGCAGCGTTTCTATAATCTCGGTGGATTTCATGTTCTCTCTCTCCCTGACGCCAGCAATTTCACCACTTCGGCGAGGGAGTATCTGGTGGTGAATTGGCGTATATTGTCGATTTCCGATATTTTGCTGACAAGCCCCAGATTGCGCAACTCGTAGAGCGCGTAGAGAAGGCGTTCGGGATTCCAGAGCATCGCCTTTATTCTGTGGTTCTCTTCGAGTTTTCCGATGTCGTACATGCCGGGTTCGGGAAACTCGCTGTGCAGTATAAACCCGAACGAAGCGATAGAAACATCCCGATAAGCGAACGTTATTTTCGTGCGGTTCGCTTTTGCCGCCTCGCTTTCGGCGAGAGCGTCCACAACCGCCCTGCCGCAGTCCCCAACGCTTTTCAGGCCCGGGAATTTTTCCGAAAGATATTTTCGAATGAGCGAACGGTCGAGCGTCCCCGTTCCGATGTTGGGAAGCATCAGGGTCTCGATGATTTCCGCCTGGAGAGGCTCCGCCAGCAGAAAGCGATAGAAGCAAACGTCCCGCAGTTCCTGCGTATCGGGAAACGCCCTGGCGAACAGCCTCAAAGGGGCGTCCGCGTAGCCGGCCGGGAACATTCGCCGGGTGATGTAACTGGCGACACGCTGCCGGGTCTGTGCGGCATTGAAGGGCAGATTCGACCTCAAAAAGGCGCGGATTTCGTCCAGCGACTCGCTGTCGGGAAGCCGCGGCAAAAACTGGATCGTTTCCCTGAACGCCGCGTTGCTGAAAATCCCGGTCCTTTTTCCAGGCGAAGCTTTCTGCTGACGCGGGCTCGGCTGCGGCGAAGGCCGCGGTTCTTCCTCCGCAGGGAGGTCGAAAAGAGATCCCTGAAGGGGATCGGAAATCTCCCTTTTTGCGTTTTTGGCATTTTTGGCATTTTTGGCAGAGCGCCTGGGTTGATGGTGACGGCGAATCCAATCCACCAGTTTTATGAGCACCGCACTGTTTTCCTTGATGCCGTCGTGCCGGCAAAGGTCTTCGACGGGGGCTTCAAGCAAAGAAGACATGTTTCCATATTCCAACAGCAGACGTTCCGCCAGCGGACGAACGTCTTTTTGCGGGATGGCATACGTCAAAAGAAGTTCCAGAAGGCTTACTTCCGAACGCGATCCTTCCTCGTCATCCGCAAACCGTTCCCTCAAACGCTGCCGATGCCCTTGTCCAGGAGATTCAACCAACACCTGTCACCAACCGTCACATCAATTATTTGTCCATTTTATACCTATGGAATCAATGTCAACAACTTAAGCGAAACTGCTGGGCTCCGCCCCCCGACAAAAACCCCGCAGGGGATTTTTTCCCAGTCCTCTGACCCCGTTAATTTTCTTCCTTAAGTTGTTGACATTGCCTATGGAATAGCAAATAAACTTTACATGGTGCATTTGATGTTCCTTTGCTGCACAATAGTAATTCACATTCAATTGTAAAGTTTATTTTTAACAATCCATTACAATCTACTTTCCCACGCAAAATCGACTGAAAACGCTGTCCAGCAGGGCGTCGTCGCAGGCGATCCCCAGAAGGCGCTCGAGGCTCTCCCGGGCCGCCGCGAGCAGCGTGGCGACGACGTCCTGCCCCGTCCTTTCGATCGAGGCGGCCTCGGCCTCCGCGATGGCCGCCAGCGCGTCGCGGACCTCCGCGAGCTGGCGGGCCGTGACGTTCAGGCCCGCGTCCGGCGCGCCGCTGTCCAGCGCCAGAGTGAGAATGCATTCCTTCAGGAGATCGATCCCCTCCCCCGTTTTAGCGGACAGGGACAAAACCAGGCTTTCCGGCGATATCGCGCGGATGTCGTCCTCGGTGGTCGCGTGCGGAAGGTCCGATTTGTTCAGCACGACGACGTGGTCCTTTCCCCCGAGCCGTCCGATGTACGCCCGGTCCTCGTCCTCCATCGGGGCCGAGCCGTCCAGGATCCAGACGCGGATGTCCGCCTTCCGCAGTTCCTCGTTCGTCCGGGTTATGCCGTCGGCCTCGATGTCGTCGGACGGGACGCGCAGCCCCGCCGTGTCGACGAGGCGGATGGGCACCCCGCGCCAGGTGATGGCCTCCTCGATGACGTCGCGCGTCGTGCCCGGCAGGGCCGTCACGATGGCGCGGGCCTGCTTCAGCAGGGCGTTCAGGAGGGATGATTTTCCCACGTTGGGGCGTCCCGTCAGCGCGACGCGGATGCCCTCTCTCAGGAGCAGCCCCGTGGAACAGCGGTCCTGCAGGTCCTCGAGGCTCAGCTTCAGCGTCGCTATGGCCCCGGGAAGGTCCTCGTCGCGCACGTAGGGAATGCCCTCCTCCGGAAAGTCGAGCCCCACCTCAAGGGCGCTTTGCAGGGTCAGGAGCTCCTCCCGAACGTCGGACACGAAGGAGGAGAGCTCCCCCGACAGGGTGCGGGCCGCCGCCCTCAGGGCCTCCGCGCTGCGGGACCGTATGATTCCCAGCACGCCTTCCGCCTGGGAAATGTCGATGCGCCCGTTCAGGAACGCGCGTTTCGTGAACTCCCCCGGCTCCGCCATGCGGGTGCCCCTGCGGAGCAGCCCCTCGAGACAGAGCTGGGCGACCAGCGTTCCGCCGTGCGTGTGAATCTCGACGACGTCCTCGCCGGTGTAACTTTTGGGCGCTGCGAAACGCACCACCAGCACCTGGTCGATGGTGCAGTCCGACTCGTCCGTCAGAGACGCCAGGCGCATGACGCGGGGCGGAGGAAAACCCTGTCCCGCCCCGAAACGCACCACGCTTTCCGCCAGTTCCACGGCAAAGGGGCCCGAAATTCTCACGATGGCGATTCCTGCCTCGCCCCACGCCGTGGCGATAGCGGCTATGGTGTCCGAAAAGGCGGGGCTCCCGTCATTTGCCGGCGCCACGCCGCACCACCCAGTCCGTGGCCTCTTTTCTGCTGCAGATGATTCCGGTGCCCACCGCCATGTCCAGTTCGTTCAGGATCTCGCCGACGACCCGCCCCGGGCGAATGTCGAGGAGCTCCATCACCTCGTCCCCGGTGAGGTAGCGGATGTTGCCCTCCGTGCGGCGACGGGCGTCGTCGAAACGGCGCAGCACCTCGTTCAGCCGCCATTTGTTGGAGATCAGCACCTCCACATCGCCGGTCCTGTCCGCCTGAATGTTGCAGATCGCGAAATCCACCAGCATCTCCACCGCCTCGAACCCGTACTTCAAAACCCACCGGCAGATTTGCTCTTCCGTCGCGGGTTCGTAGGGCAGGGAAACGTTTCGGACCAGAGCGATCACCATGTTCGCAATGTCGGAGTTCAGGTTCCAGGACTTCAGGCAGGACGTGGCGATGTCCGCCGCCCTGTCCGTCTCGGGGAGCCCGTCGAGGCTCGCGCCCGCGTGATGGAAAAGCGCCGCCAGCGGGAGCGCCACGTCGGTCGGCCTGCGCTTGCGCCCGTTCAGGAAATCCTGGACCACCCGGATCGTTTCCCGCGTATGCTCGAAAAGGCTCTGGCCGTCGCGGAAAACTATTTCCTTCAGACGCTCCACATCGTTCAGGAAAAAGGGAAGAATCTGATATCGGTCGCAGAGACAGATGAAATCGTGGGGGCATCGACGCATTCCGTTCAGAACTTCCCGCCCCCATCGTTCGGGCGGCATATCCCGTATGCGGTCGGGCGTTTTTTGGATAAAATTCCGCACGTCCATCTCGCTCTTCCAGAAAATGGACATCTCCAGCTCCGCCGAAAAACGGAGCATACGCACGATGCGTATGGGGTCGCTCTGCACCAGATCGATGTCGTCGCCCGTCAGGCGCACGACCCCGTTGCGGATATCGTGTCGCCCTCCCCAGGGGTCCACGAAAACGTCGTCGCTGCGTATGGCCATGGCGTTCATGCTGAAATCCCGACGGGCCAGATCGTCCTCTATCGAAGCGCCGCGTATGCAGCTGATGTCAACCCTCGATCCAAGGATCGTCGCGCGCAGAACCTGAAACGCGTCCTCTCCCTCGACCGTCCCGGCGCCCAGGGAGGTCGCCAGCGCTTCGAGGTCACAGCGTTCCACCGCGACGCTCAGCCCCATGGGCTGAATCCCCATGGCGACCTCGCGCACCGGATCTCCCACCAGCCACGCCCTGATACCCGCGGCCTCGATGGCCTCAAGGACGCGCAGATATATTTTCATCTCCGCCCCTCCCCCTTTTTGGTTTTCAAATCAGAATTTTTTACCTTATATATAGGGCAGTTTACCTCAAACAGACCGGGCTTGTCATCTATTAATTTCATCCATTAATTCCATAGCTGCACCGTTGCTCCAGGTCTTCATTTTAACACCTGCGATCGGGGGTTCCAGGGGGGGCCAGCGAGGCCGGGTCATTCCGGTTCCGGGACCTGGAGAAACCTGCCGCTGTCCGCATCTCCTCCAGCATGTCCGTCATCTCGTCGGTGGCGCTTTGCATTTTCCCTGAAATGATTTGCATTTCCTCCGTCATGCTCTGCATTTTTTCCATCATGGAGAACAGACTCCGGCAGGCCTCCAGGGTCAGAGAGACAGGGGAACATGTCCCCGCGCCCGTTCGTCCCTGAGGTTCACTGCCCCTGAAAGCCCCGGCGCCGCCTTCGCAGGCGCTCAGGTTGAATTCGGGGGTTCCGGGGAGCGTATCTTTTGTCGCTTTCGTCATCATTCACACTTCTCCATCGCGCTTCACACCTCTGCTCACAGGCTTCGTTGCTCTGTACAGGAAATTTTTTGCCGTCCGGGACGACTCTTCGGCTTCCAAACTTCCCGATCAGGCCGGAGCGTCCGCCTTAACGAAGAAGACTGCCTGTTCGTGCAGTCTATCACAGAAAATTTATTACAGATTGCGCAATTTAGACATAAGAAGGTTAGTTGAAATAGCAGTGTAAATTACAATTGAGCCTGAACGCTTATGCGATGAGATATACTTAGCCCTATACAGGGGACATCGTCCTTCGAAAGGAGAATTTTTACATGCACAAGGCAATACCGGTCTGCGGGGATACCTGGTGGGTCGGGGTCAACGACCACGAAACCGACCTTTTCGAGTCGCTCTGGGCTCTGCCCCAGGGCGTGGCTTACAACGCCTACGTTATTCTGGGGGAGGCGACGGTCGCCATCGACACGGTCAAAGGGCCCTGTTTCGACGACTATATCGACAAGGTCGAGCACGTTCTGGGGGACCGTTCGCTCGATTACCTCGTCGTCAATCACATGGAGCCCGACCACGCGGGGGTCATTCACCAGTTGAAGCGCCGTTACCCCGGCGTTCGGTTCATCGGCAACGCGAAGACCCTGCCGATGCTGAAGGGATATCACGACATCGACGCCGATATCGTTCAGGTGAAGGATGGGGAAACTCTGGACATCGGCGGGCACGTTCTCGCCTTTTACACCATCCCCATGGTCCACTGGCCGGAGAGCATGGTGACCTGCGACACGACGACGAAGACCCTCTTTTCCAACGACGCGTTCGGCGGATACGGCGCACACGAGGGCGGACTGTTCGACAACGAGAAGACGCGCGAGCGATGGGAGGGCGAGATGCTCCGCTACTACGCCACGATCGTGGCGCGCTACTCCGGGATGGTGCAGACGGCGCTGAAAAAGCTGGCCGGGCTCGAAATCGAAAGAATTTTTCCCGCGCACGGGACCCTCTTTCAGCACGACGTCCATCAGGTCGTCGAGCTTTACGACCGCTGGAGCAGACACGAGACGGAGTGCGGCGTCGTGGTGGCATACGGGTCCATGTACGGCAACACGAGGCGCATGGCGGACGCGGTCTGCCGCGGCATATGCGAGGGAGGGGTCAAAAACGTCCACCTCTACGACTCGTCGCGCGACGAGCCGTCCCTGATCCTGCGCGACATATGGCGCTACAGGGGAGTGGCGCTTCTGGGGTGCACCTACAACACCCTGCTGTTCCCGCCGCTCGACGCCCTGTGCACAAAACTGATCAACCGTATGCCCAAAAAACGTTACCTGGGGATCGCCGGCAGCTACAGCTGGAGCAAAGGCGCGCTCGATGCCCTGCGGGCCTTCGCCGAGGCCGTCAAACTGGAGCGAGTGGGCCCCGAGGTGGAAGTTTACGCCTCCCCCACCGACGCCGACCTGGAGCAGTGCGTTCTGCTCGGTAAAAACATGGCGGCGGCCATCGGCGCCTGCCCCGCAAGGTAACGCCGTTGTCGGATCGGACGCGCGGATGGAGCGGATGGGCGCGATTTTTATGGCCCGCCCTGAAATATGGGGTGTCCGTACTCTGCCTGGTCTACGCCTTTTGGGACGTGCCTTTTACTGCGCTCGGCAGCGCCCTGAAAAATTATTCGCTTCCTTCGATGCTTGCGGCGCTCGTCGTCTCCTTCGCCTCCTACGTCCTGATGGGGCTGCGCCTCTCGCGCATGGCGACGCCGCCGCTCTCCTTCCGATCGACCTTCGTCGCCACGCTGGTGGGGCTCGCGGTGAACAACGTCCTGCCCGCAAGAGCGGGAGAAATCGCCAAAGCCGTATGGATGGGGCGCGACGGCGACGTCCCGTTCCAAAGGACGCTGGGGATCGTCTTCATGGAGCGCTTCTTTGACGTCAACGTCCTGATGGCCCTGAATTTCTGGTTTTTGTGGGAACTCGGCAAACGCGGGACCATGTCCGTCTTTGTGGCCTGTCTGGCGATCGGCTGGGGCGTCCTGACGCTTTTCCATCTGCGCCCGGCGCTGGCGGATCGCTTTACGGGGCTTTTCGGCAGCGGCGGACTGCACCGCCTCGTCTCGCAGGCGCTCTCGGGGGTGCTCGGGAACATGTCGCCGGCGGGCCTCGTCTGGCTGACCGTCACGTCTCTGGCGCTGTGGTCCCTGTACAGCCTGCAGATGTACCTGAGCCTCAACGGGGTGGCGGGGCTGGGGTTGCCCTGGAACGTGGCGCTGGCCGTTTTCGCCGTCAGCGGGCTGGGAATGCTGCTGCCTTCCTCGCCCGGCGCGATCGGCGTCTACGAGGCCGTCACCGTCACGGTGCTGAAAAGCTACGGCGTCGAGGTCGACGCGGCCCTGGCGGTGACGCTCTTTACCCATATGGTCCAGTTCATTCCCGTAACGCTCCTCGGAGGCCTTATCCTCGCGGTGTTCCCGGAGAACATGAAAAAAATTCGCGTGACATAAGCATCTTAATAATAATGTCAACAACTTAAGCGAAGAAAATTAACGGGGTCAGGGGCCTAAGGCCCCTGCGGGGCGTGGGGCGGAGCCCCATAGTTTCGCTTAAGTTGTGGGCATTGAAGTTGTTGGCATTAAATATGAAATAAGCGCCCCTTTTCAGTTCATGGGGCCGATTTTTGCCTCGGCGACGGCGCGGACCCGACCGGAATGAACCAGGTCCCGGGCCCATTCCATGTCGGGCGAAATATAATGATCTTCCTCCATGAAGGGCGCCCGTTCCCTCACGGCCGCCAGCAGCGCCGACCCCGCCGAACCCGCCAAAGACGCCGCCGGGCCCGCGCGGAGCGTCAGAGCCTGAGCGGCGGCCAGAAGTTCGTTGCCGAGGACGTATTCCAGCAGAGACACGACCCGGCGCGCCTTGAGGG
>JAISSA010000081.1 GCA_031273365.1 Synergistaceae bacterium | reverse complement strand
AGCAGGACCTCGTCGGGCTGTTCGAAGGGAGCGATGTGGACGGCGATCAGCTCGCTGCGGGACGTCGGGACGTTCTTTCCGACAAAATCGGCGCGGATGGGCAGCTCCCGATGCCCTCGGTCGACCAGCACCGCGAGCTGGATGGAGCGCGGGCGTCCGCTGTCCATCAGCGCGTCCAGCGCGGCGCGGACCGTGCGTCCCGTGAAGAGCACGTCGTCGACCAGCACGACCGAGAGCCCCGTGATGCCGAAGGGAATATCCGTGCCGTTCAGAACGGGATGCTCGTTCAGCAGGGAGAGGTCGTCTCTGTAAAAAGTGATGTCCAAAACCCCCACCGGCACGCTGACGCCCTCGACCTTTTCGATCTGAGCGACCAGTTGCCGGGCCAGAGGAACGCCCCTGCGCTGAATGCCGATCAGCGCCACATCCGTTACACCTTTGTTCTTCTCGATAATTTCGTGAGCGATGCGCGACACCGCGCGTTCCATGGCCCGAGCGTCCATAATTTTCGCTTTTTCCTTCACATGCAACCCCTCCTGAATTTTTGAAAACGGGAAATAAAAATGCGCCCCGCCGTCCTCCATACAAGGTCAGCGGGGCGCTGTTCGCCCACACGCATTATATCTCTCCTTGCCAGCCTCCCGGACTGATTTAAAGGACGTCATTCGATCGGTACCCCGACCGCGGGAGAGTATAACACCCCCGCCCCCTCCTGTCCAGAGGTATAATGAGCCTGTGTGTTCGCGCCGGGTTGTTTTCAGAGCAGGACCTGCTCAAAGTCCGTAACAGGATTACGAACTTCAAAATCTGCAGGTTCAGGTGGTTTTAGCCGGATTCTCAGGTTTTTCAAAGAAAGCAGGGTAACGATGATCCTGTATCATGGCAGCAACATGGTGGTTGAAAGACCCAAAATAATTTCTCCTCAGAGGGCTCTGGATTTTGGAGGAGGCTTTTATACCACCACGAACAAAGATCAGGCGGAAATATTCGCACGCAAAGTGTACGCACGCAGAAAAAGCGGAGGAGAGTTCGTCAGCATCTATGAAATTGATTGGGATTCCACGGAACGCACATTACGCGTTTTGCGGTTTGTTTCCCCGGATGAAAATTGGCTGAATTACGTGGCGAAAAACAGGCGCGGCTCCCGTGATGAGCAACGGTATGACATCGTTTTCGGCCCGGTGGCAAATGATGATGTTTACACGACTATTGGCGCTTTCGAGGCGGGGGTCCTGTCCAGGGAGCAGACCATCGCCGCGCTGAAAATCAAAAAATTGTACAACCAGTTTGTATTCAAAAGCGAATTGGCGCTGTCACGGCTGAATTACAGGGAGTACTTTATGTTGCAGGAGGAGGCAGGTCGTGGAGAGTGAAAAATTTGTCGCGATAATGTGGATGCTCGTTCCTCAGGTTATCGGCGCGATCATGGAACACAAAAACGTCTCCAGCCGGGATGCCATCGCGCTTCTCTACGGTTCTTCGCTGTACGAAGGCCTGGAAGAGGAAGAAACCAAATTGTGGCACCTGAGCGCCGAAACTCTTTATGCTTTGCTCGACGAGGAGATAACGACAGGAAAAATCACCTATCCGGAGGAGGCGTAAGCGATGGGCGTGGACAAAAAAACGAAATTCCTGATCTACTGCATGGAAATATACAAACATGCGAAACACCTGACGGGGAAACAGGTCCTGGAGCGATTTATACAATACAATCTGTTCGACTACGTCCTGGAATTTTATGAAATCCTTCACGTCCACGGAGTTCGATATATTTTACAGGACATCGACGAATACATTGTCGAATCCCGTTCAGGCTCAGAGGAGCGGAGCTCGCTCGCCCCTGGGACCCGGAGTCTGCCCCTTCCTTAGTTTTCTAAATGAGGTACTTACAACAAATTCAGTTTGGTAAGTATTTGAGTGAAACATGCTATACTTCCCCGGGAATCCAGGATGGAGGGGAAAAATTACAATGAAATTTGGCAAGCACACAGAGTTTGATAAGGACTTCTATCAGAAAAACCTGATGGGTCCGAGTTCCGTCAGGATTATCGAGGAACTGACGCAGCATTTGCGGCTGTCCTCCGGCATGAGGATACTTGACCTCGGCTGCGGAACGGGTCTGACTTCCATCTTTCTGGCGAAAGAGTTCGGAGTTCAGGTCTTCGCGACTGACCTGTGGATTGCCGCCACCGACAACTATGAGCGTATCCGCGCGTTTGGCCTCGAGGACAGAATTATTCCGATACACGCCGACGCGCGCGAACAAGCCCTGTCGAAAGGCGTTCGATGGCCTTCTGAAATGGACAAAATTGTCCCGATAAACGCCGAAGCGCGCGGCCTGCCATTTGCGGACGGTTATTTTGACGCGATTGTCAGCGTTGACGCCTATTATTACTTCGGCACGGGCGGGGATTATCTCGACAAACATATAGCTCCGCTTCTCGCGAAAGACGGCTTCATCGCGGTGGGTACGCCGGGCTTGCAAAAAGAGTTCGGCGAAAACGTGCCGGATGAGATGAAGCCGTTTTGGACGGACGAAGTAAACGAAACCTTTCACGACGCCGGTTGGTGGAAATCGCTGTGGGGGCAGTCGAAGAACATGTCTGTAACGGACTGTTTCTCTCTCAAATGCCATAAGGCCGCGTGGGAGGATTGGCTCGAATGCGACAACCCTTATACGCGAGGCGACGTCAAAATGATGGAAGCCGAGGGCGGCAGGTATTTTGACGCCATCGGAATAATTGCAGGACTGAAACAATAATCCGGATAAACGGGAAAACAGAAAGGGATTTTGTAACCGTTCAAGCCCATAGGGGCGGGGGAACGTGTTCCCACGTCCGCCCGCCCCTGGGCCTCGGGGTCTGCCCCTTCCGGCAAAAGCGAATATATGCGAATATATGCGAAAAATGCGAAAAATGCGAAAAAAAGGACGCGGCGTCAATTTTCCCGTTCCCGGCAGGCAGGGCAGACTCCGAAAAGGAGCATCTGCTTTCCCTCGACCGTTGTCCCCTCGGGAACGTCGACGTGGGGAAGCATCTGATCGGCAAGACAGATCATGCGGCCGCACAGGCGGCACAAAAAGTGAGGGTGGTTGCCGGGACATCCAGGCTGAAAGGGCTCGTGCAGACAGAATCGCACCGTTCCGTCCGTCCCCTGAACCTGATGGACGATCTTCGCGTCCGAGAAGGCCGCCAGGATCCTGTAGAGCGTCACCCGATCCGGGGCGTATCCCGGCCTGGCCGTAAGCAACTCGAAAATCTCCGTGTGCGACAGAGGCTCCTTTTCCCTGGAGAGAAGCAGTTTCAGAACCTCCCGGCGCAACAGAGTAGCGCGCATACCCCTTTCACGAAGAAGTTTTTGCAGCGTCGATCCCTTCACGTTCCTCACCTGCCGGATATCAGCTTTGCGCTTCGCATTGTAACACCACTGCTGTCAGCTTAAGCTTTTTTGCATTTTTGCATATTCCTCTTTGGGGGAACTTCTGCAAAAACAGGAAAGCTGTGAAGAGAACGCCATGCACGCGAGCCTGTTTCGCCAGACTGAATTACTGCCTTAAGCTGACAGCAGTAATTCAGTCTGACGTTAGCGAAAATATGGTTCTTTCGTCCAGTCCGGTGTACTTTTTAATTGCGCCAGGAGGAAATCCGTCGGCAAGCATTGAACGCGCAACCTCAAATTTGCCTTCTTCCATGCCCTCTTGTCTTCCCTCTTTTCTTCCTTTTTCGATACCTTTTTCAATACCTTTTTCAATACCTTGTTCGATACCTTTTGCAATACCTTGTTCGATACCTTTTTCAATACCTTGTTCGATACCTTTTGCAATACCTTGTTCAATACCTTTTGCAATACCTTCTTCAAGACCTTCTTCTCTTGCCTCTTCTTTCCAAACTTCCATAGCTTCTTCGAGGTTAAATTCCACTGTCAGCATATTGATCACCTCCGACGCATGAGCCAGTAAAAACTCGGCCAAAATGTCCTGC
>JAISSA010000069.1 GCA_031273365.1 Synergistaceae bacterium | reverse complement strand
ACGCAATGATGCAGATGTCCCTCCAGAATGATCTGTCCCACCTTGTGCAGCGCGGCCTTGGCCGAGCCGATCTGAATGAGGATGTCCTCGCAGGACTTGTCCTCCTCCACCATCTTGATGATGCCGCGAACCTGCCCCTCGATGCGCTTGAGACGTCGAACGACGTCCCTGTCGGCATCCGTGTTCCAATTCATGAGACCACCCGATTTCCGCAGAATTTATATACCCCCATGGGGTATGCACAAAATATACCCCACAGGGGTATATAAGTCAAGGCTCGGGGGTTATAAAACACGAACTGGCAGATTTGGCGTAAAATACAAGGCAGGCAGCTGAAAGATTCGTATCCGTTCAAACCCTGTGCGCCCAACTCCATCCTGCAGGCACTCAGGGAAATATTGGGGGTTTCAGGGGGGCCAGCGAAGCCCAGGGCTGAGCGAGCTCCGCCCCCCTGAGTTTGAATGTTTAGAAAGATTATAAGAAAGAACGGTGTTTCTCATGAGCGGCGAAACAACGAAGCACACAAAAGTCCTCGAAGTTCTTCGATGTGAAGGTAAAACCGGCGGCAGGCCCGACGACAAAAGGGCACAGGTCGTCCTCGCGGAGTCGCCCTTCCACGTTGCCGGCGGAGGTCAGCCCGGCGATACGGGGAAGCTGCGGGGCTCGGGTTTTTGCGCGGAGGTGCTCGACGCGCGCAGGCGCAGGGAGGACGGGTCGACGATCCTCGACCTGAAGGTGACCGCGGGGCTGCTCCAAAACGGCATGGAGGTCATCGCGGAGGTCGATGCGGAACGCAACGCGATTTTGTCCCGGATGCACACGGGCCAGCACATCTTTTCCCGCCTGCAGGAGAACGCGTGCGAGGGTCTGGAGACGCTGAAGGTGAACATAGGCGTCGACGAGAGCGTCGTCTACGTTCATTACGACGGGACGCTCTCCTGGGAGGGGCTCTTCGGGATCGAGGAGATGACCGTGGACGCCATCCGCCGGGACCTGCCGGTGGAGTCGTTCCTGACGTCGCGGGAGGAAGCGGAGGCAATCCCCGAGCTGAAGGCAAAATGGGAGCGCATTCACGACGAGCGGGTCCGTGTGGTTCGCGTCGCCGGCATCGACGCCACGGCCTGCTCCGGGACGCACGTCGCGCGCACGGGCGAGATCGGCGGCTTCATGGTGACGGGCTTCAACGGCTCGGCCCCCGAGTGGGAGGTCCGCTTTACGGTCCGAACGGAGGACCTCACGCGCGGCTATACGCGCACGATGCGGCGTCTGTTGCGGGAGGTCGGCTGTCCCGCCGACAGGCTTATGGACGTCTTCGCCCGACAGAAGGCCGAAAACGCGGCGCTTCGTCAGATCTCGGAAAAAATGCGCGGCTACCTCTCCATCCCGTGGGAAGAGCGCCGCGCGGCGGACCGGCCCCTTTTCTTCGCGCTGTTGCCCGGACTGACGAAGGAGCTCCTCTCGGCCCCGGCGCACAACTGCGTCGTCGAACACCCCGACGCCTTCTGTCTCGTCCTGCTTCCGGACGCGCCGGAGGAGCCTTTTCCCTTCATTCTGCTGCGCGGCGCGGAGGTCGACGTCGATCTGAGCGGATTCCTGAAGCGCTTTCCGGAGCTGAAGGCGCGCGGCGGCGGAAAATCGGATCGCGTCAACGGCACGACGACGGAGCGTTCTGTCTCCGTATGGAGCGACTGCCTGACGCAATACCGATCCCCCGCGACCGTGTGCCCCGGTTAAGGAATGTGAGGAATGTGAAGAATATGAAAAATATTCGGAAGGAGGAGCGATGGATCGATGAAAAGGCTGTCTTCTCCCGCGGGAATTTTGTTGATGTGCCTTATCTGTTGCCTGAGCGTCGCGGCGGTCGGAAGCGCGGCTTCCAACCCGCCGGTTCCGGGGGGCGGTCCGCCTGAAAGGCTGTCGTCCCGGGACGTTCCCGCCGGTCCCGTACCGGAAGAACTGCCGTCGGAGGACGCCGATTCCGACCTCGATCCTGACTTTAATCCTGACTTTTATTCTGACTTCGATGACGAGTCCGATTTTGACGACGAAACCGGCGAAGAAAACGCCATCGACGAGCTGATGAAGACCCTGCGTCCGAAGACGCCGGTTTTCGACGGACAGGCTTGGGGTCTGGATGGGCACTACGTCGTCGTTCAGGAGCTTTCCGGAGCTCTGCGCCCCGGAAAGGTCGACAGGATTCGTCTGGTGGCGCTTCGAAAAGAGGGCGGCATTTACGACCGGGGCCTGCAGATAGAGATTCAGCCGTCGGAAGGGCCGCCCTTTCTGGTGCCCCTTTCCGGCGACATCAGGGGATACGAGTCGAAAATCGAGCTGAAGAACTTCACGTCCGCGACGGCCTCGGAGATCCTGCTTACCGTCAAAACGGGTTCGGACGAGGGCATTGGACGTTTCGTCATCATCGATGGATGGAAAAAACAGGTCCTTTACGACTCCCGTACCACGAAGCTGCCCCGCGTTCGGGGCCGCTTTTTCAACGGCTATCGCGCCGAAATCATCGCGTCGGACGGCGCCGGAGGGAACGGCGCCCACGTTCTGATCGATCTCTCCCCCAGAAAGAGCCTTTACGACCGCAACCGCGTCTACAACGATGTTTCGGGCAATCTCCGAAGCTCCGTCAACATCCGCACCGTCGGCTATTCGCTTTTGCAGCCCGTCGACGTGGACAACGACGGAATACACGAGCTGAAAGGCGTTGCCGACCTCCGCGGCGCCGGCAGACACGACCGCATCGCGTATATGGACTTCACGCTGCAATACCGCGAGGGGGAGTGGCGCCTTATCGACTGCTGGATCGCCCCCGTGCAGGACCTGAAGCTGCTGCCGCTGCCCATAAGGCTGAGCCGGGCGAAATCCCCTTTACATGCCGACAGGTTATTGTACAATTTTCATGAGGATGATTGATGCGTTATAATTCCTGCAACCGGAAGAATTCTGTTTTTGCATTCAGACCAGGGAGGCGACGAAAATGCGTATCGTTACGACAAACTCCACCATCCATACCACGGGCTACACGTACCATAAGGTGCGCGGACCCGAAATTCGGCGCACCAGTATCGATTACGAACACGTACAGGAACCTGTTACCGTGGCTCGCCCGCAGATAGAGGATTTCGACTCTCGCGTGATCGTGCACGACAAAATGGAGTATTACAGTTAACCCGGGCGTTATCGCGCAACGATTTGAATCAGGGGAGGTCAATCCATGAAGGTTGTGGTGATCGGCTGTACTCACGCGGGTACCGCCGCTGTTGTGAATATTGCCGCGCTATACAGGGATGCAAAGGTGACGGTGTACGAGAGAAACGATAACATTTCCTTTCTTTCCTGCGGTATTGCCCTGAACGTCGAGGGAATTGTGAAGGACCCCGCGACGCTGTTTTACTCTTCCCCGGAAAAGCTCGCCGAGCTGGGGGTCGAGACGCGGATGAAGCACGACGTCGTGAGCGTGAACGTCGCCGACAAAAAGCTCAGGGTCCGCAACGTGGAGACCGGTCAGGAATTTGACGACACGTACGACAAACTGGTGGTGACCTCGGGGTCCTGGCCCGTCGAGCCGAAGATCGAAAACTCCGGGCTTGACAATATCCTGCTCTGCAAAAACTATGGTCACGCTCAGGAAATTATCCGGCGGACGAAGACCGCTCAAAGGATCGCGATCGTCGGCGCCGGTTATATCGGAACAGAGCTGGCGGAGGCGTTCGAGGTGCAGGGGAAGTCGGTCGTCCTGATCGATCAGGCGCCGCAGATTCTGGCCAAATATCTGGACCCCGAGATGGTGGCCTGCCCGCAGCAGCTTTATCTGGACAGAGGGATAGAACTGGCCTTCAATCAGACGGTGGAGGCGTTTGTCGACGACGGCAGGGGCGGCGTCGCCGCGGTGAAAACCGACGGAGGCGAGTATAAGGCCGACATGGTGGTCCTGTGCGTCGGCTTCCGTCCAAACACCGCCATCTTCAGGGGGCAGCTCGACATGACCCCGAACGGAGCCATTCGGGTGGACGAGTACATGCGCACGTCCGCCCCCGACGTCCTTGCGGCGGGCGACTGCTGCGCGGTCCACAACAACGCCTCGGGACGGCCGGAATACATCCCCCTCGCCACCAACGCGGTGCGCATGGGAACGCTGGTTGCCCGCAACCTGAAGAATCCGACGACAAAACACCCGGGCGCCCAGGGGACGTCAGGCATAAAAATCTACGACTGGAATATCGCGTCCACCGGCCTTACGGAAATCGTCGCGCGGGAGATGGGGCTGGACGCCGCATCTTCAACTCTGAGGGACAACTATCGGCCGGAATTCATGCCCACGACGTCGGAACTGCTGCTCAGGATCGTCTACGAGAGGGGGAGCGGTCGCCTTCTGGGGGCTCAGCTTCAATCGAAGGCGGACCTGACGCAATCCATCAATGCCTTATCCGTCTGCATTCAGCAGCGCATGACGGTCGAGGAGCTCGCGTTTACGGACTTCTTCTTCCAGCCGCACTACAACAAGCCCTGGAACTTCCTGAACAGCGTGGCCCTGAAGGTGCTGCCTCCTCTGTAGTAAAGGGTGAAAATCACGAGTTGACGGATGGGCCGGATATGAGGTAGAATACAGCCCGTTGCAGGCTAAAAGCATTTGGGGTGTTTTTATCTTAATTTTGTTTTTATCTTAAACCGGAGATGTTTTTACTTTAAGGAGTTTTTTTGATCGTCGCATCGCAAAAAGGCGGCATAGCCAAGTGGTAAGGCAGAGGACTGCAAATCCTTTATCCCCAGTTCGAATCTGGGTGCCGCCTCCAAAAAAAGTTAGCTTAAACCCGCGCGGAAAAGGCGGGTTTTTTAATTTTTTCGGTCTTCTCTCGCAAAAAATATCCCCATATTCAGGTCAGGTCAGTTCCCTGATCCCGGCAATTTTATCGGCTCCTGTCGACGTTGTCGAGATATCTCCAGGCCGTCGCGGCGTGTTGAGCGCTTCCCTTCCAGAGCACCGATTCGTCGATGCGGAATTTCGGCGAATGATGCGCGTAAGGGCTGGGAGCCCCTTCCCCTCCGCATCCAGGGAAGCAGTAAGCGCCGTACATCACTGACCCCCCGTCCTTATTCTTCCGTTTCGCCTCTGCGTCGCCACGCGTGGAGGGCCAGAGCGACCCCGATCACGCCGTAGGAGACGAAAACGCGAAAATATTCGCCGACCTGAACGTTCCCCATCAGGTTTTTGCCCGCCTGAGGGGACACGACGAAGAGCGTGTGAAAGAGCAGCGTCCCCAGCAGCGCCTGCCCCACCGTCGCGCGGGTCACCGTCGCCCCGCCGATCAGCAGGGAGGCCACGGCGAAGGTCCCCACCTGCACGTGGCTGCCGTAGGTCTGGAGGTTCCCCATATTCTGGAGGAAAACAATCTGCCCCAGTCCGGCCAGCACGGTGGAGATGACGACGGCCGTCACGCGGACGCGGTTCACGTCGATGCCCGCTATCCCGGCGATGTGGCGGTCCTGGCCCACCGCCCTGAAGTCCTGGCCCAGCTTCGTCCGGAAAAGGAAATGAATTCCCCGGCACAGCAGGGCGATCAGGATGAGCGTCCCCACGGGAACGGAGATCGGAATGTTGGGGGGAATCGTCACGTTCCAGCCGAAGGAGCCGCAGAGCTCCTGAATATCCGGCATCGTCAGGCGGATTTTCCAGAGGTTGTCGATGCCGTACTGCATACTCCGAAGGTCAATCGTGTTGATCAGCCCGACGCCCGGGCCGACGCCGGATTTATCGGGCAGGAGCAGCGACGTCAGCCGCACGGGGATAAGCCACCCCACGAGCGTCAGACAGACCATCTGGTAGATGCCGTTGGCGAAAAAACCGAGGATGATGCCCGTTATCATCTCCTTGCCTTTGGCTCTGTTGAAAAGCAGCCCCGCAAGCCAGCCGAAGGCGACCGAGAAGGGAACGGAGAGCGCGGAGGCGAGCAGGATTCCGGCCGACCCCGTCCACTGAAAATTCACGACGGCGATGAAGGCGAACTGCGCCGCCATGGCCCCGAGGACGATGCCGAAGTTCAGCCCCATCCCCGCCAGGACGGGAACGATCAGCGAGATGACCAGAAAAGAGTTCCGCGCGATGCGGGTGACGATCTCATTGACGAGGAAGGGCCACGCGAGCCCCGAATAATGGGCCCCCAGACCGCAGAGCACGATGAAAAAGAGCGGAACGACGTTGCCGCGCAGAATCTTCACGCGACCGCCTCCTTTCGTGTGAGCGCGTAGAGGATGATGCCGTTGCTGATGACGATGCGCAGGATCTCCGACATGTTGTCGCTGAAGACGAGGTTGGCGACGGGCATGGAGACCACGAGCACAGACTGGAAGAGGAGGTTGCCGATCAGCACGTTGGCGAGGGTGATGCGGCTCATGGAGGCTCCTCCGATCAGGACGGACGCCACCGCGAAGAAGGCCATGAAGAGCGGGGCCTGATAGAGCTGCAGAAAGCCGAAACTCTGAGCGTAGACGAGCATCCCCGCGGCGGCCAGGGCGTTGGAGACGATCGAAGCGATGGTGCGGCATCTGTCGATTTTGATCCCTGCGGCCCGGGCGAGGCGGGGGTTGCTTCCCGCAGCGGTCACGGCTATGCCTGTCCTGGAGCGCAAAAAGAGCTTCATCCCGGCGCAGAAGAGCGCGAAGCAAAGCAGGGTCCCGGTGGGAACGCGCACTCCGTAAATCTCGAAGGCCCAGAGGTTGTCGAGAATCTTCTCGAACCATCCCGCGAGGGAGATCGTGTTGCGCAGCCCCGTCCCTCCATAGGCCCATATCATCTCCGTGTTGGTGTAGGGGGCCAGGGTCCAGAAGATGCACATGAGGGACACGATGGAAAAACCGCAGTAAGTCCCCACGGTCATCTCCTGTCCCTTGATGCGGTTCAGCAGCAGAGCGTAGAGCCATCCCATCACTCCTCCGAGAAGAGCGCCGAAGAAGAGCGCGAACAGGAAGGAGGGCCAGCCCCGCAGCCCCATTTCCATTGCCGCCGTGCCTCCGACCAGGCCGCAGACGACGCCCAGAGGCAAAGCAAAATTGGGTCCCATTCCTGCATGGATCGTGGGGACCATGGCAAGCGCCAGGATTCCGTTCATGCCGAAGCGGACCAGCATGCTGGAGAAGAGCTGTCCCATCGGAAGATCCAGAAAATAGGCCTGCGCCAAAAGGTAAACGAGAAAGACCACGATGATCGAGCGCGTCATGCCGAAATCGCGCAGTATCTGGACGAGGCGGTTTTCCGCCACCGTTCTTTCCTCCATTGCCTCTTTCATTGTCTCGTTTTTGGGCATCATGCCGCCTCCCCTTTCGTCTCCCCCGACATCAGGAGACCTATTTCCGTGTTGGAGACGTCCCAGGGGACGATTCCCGCAACCTGGCCCTTGTAGATCACGACGATTCTGTCGCAGATGGAGCGCAGCTCCGCGAGTTCGGAGGAGGTCACGACGACGGTGACGTTCTGTTCGGCATTGAGCCGGCGCAGAAGCGCGAGAACGAGTTCCTTCGCGCCGATGTCGATTCCGCGCGTGGGTTCCGACACGAACAGCAGATCGGGCTCCAGCGTCAGCGCTCCCGCGATGCAGACCTTCTGCTGGTTGCCGCCGGAGAGCCGCCTCACTTTTTGCTCCGGCCCCGTGCAGCGGATATCGAGGTCTTCGATCATTTTTTTCGCGTGGCTGCGTATGGCGGGCGAGTCCGCGAACGAGAGGCCGGCCGCGCGCCGCAAAAATTTACCCTG
>JAISSA010000032.1 GCA_031273365.1 Synergistaceae bacterium | reverse complement strand
GAAGGACTGGAAGAAGGATTGGCAAAAGGACTGGAAAAAGGACTGGAAAAAGGTCTGGCAAAAGGTCTGGAAAAAGGCCTGGAAAAAGGCCTGGAAAAAGGACGAGCAGAGATTGCCAGGGATATGTTGCGTGATGGCTTTCCTGTAGAGAAAATTGTTCAATACACCAAATTGTCCCGCGAAGAGATCGAGACGTTGTGTATTGATTGAAACCGAGAGTCGCGAGGCGCGCCTGCGTGAAAGATACACGGCGAATTTTTAAGGAAAGCCTCGCTGACTTCTCGAATGACTTTTTTGCCGATGGCAGAAACCAGCCTGACATGCAGGAACGCGGCCTTTCATTCGGCGGAGTGACTCCATGTTTTTGTTGGACACCACACCTGTAAAAAATCCCGGGGATTTACGTTACACGGTCGGCGTCAAACGTTGAGTTTGCGCCTGACGAACCTGCCGACCGGCGGGATGTTGAGCAGAATCGTCACGACGACCAGAGCCGTCAGGACGAGCGTCGTCGGGTGCACGAAGAGGCTCGTCAGGAAATTGTCCCCGGCGGCGGCCAGGTTCATGGCCCTTCTGAAGTTCGTGTCCATCATCCCGCCGAGGACCAGCCCGAGCACCATCGGAGCCACGGGGTATCCGCGGGACCTCATCAGAAAGCCGATCAGGCCGAACACGAACATCATGTAAACCTCAAAGACGCTGTTGCCCGCCGCGTAGGTCCCTATCACGCAGAACACGCTCACGATCGGAAGCAGAAATTTTTTCGGGACCAGCACGATTCTGGAAAACGAGGGAACGACAAACATCCCCAGCAGCAGCATGATCACGCTCGCGATGAGGCCTCCGATCAGGATGATCGGAAAGAGGTCCGGCGTGGTCGTGAAGAGCAGCGGTCCGGGATGCAGGCCATGAACGTAGAACGCCGCGAGGATAACGGCGGTGACGGCGTCGCCCGGGATGGCCAGCGTGAGCAGGGGGATCAGAGCGCCTCCTATGCAGGCGTTGTTTGCGGACTCGCTGGCCACGATGCCCTCCGGCGTCCCCTCTCCAAACGGCCTTTTGGGGTTGCGCACCGTGGCCACGGCGTGGTTGTACGCGAGAAGCGCCGCTATCGGGCCGCCCGTCCCGGGGATAGCCCCCACGATCGTCCCGATCACGGAGGCCCGCAGAGAAAGCCCCATATGCTTCATCTGCCCTTTGAAGTCCCGGCGCATCCTGCCGCAGCTGGTCGCCGTCGCCTTCATGTTGCCCTGCGATATCTGATCCAGAACCTCCGTAAAGCCAAAGAGGCCGATCAACGCGGGAATCAGCGATATGCCGGCCTGCAGGTTCAGCGTGTCGAACGTGTACCGGTTCATGCCCATCACCTGCTCCGTCCCGACCATGGCGAGCAGGACCCCGAGCGCGCCGCTGATGCAGCCCTTCGTCAGATTTTTCGACGTCAGGCCCCCCACGCTCAGCATACCGAAGACGGCGAGCAGAAAATAATCCATCGGCATGAAACGAAGCGCGATCATCGTCACCGGTTTTGCGGCCACGGCCAGCGCCAGAAAGCCGAAGAGCGTTCCGGTAAACGAGTGAAAGGTGGCGGTCCAGAGCGCCTCGGCCGCCTCCCCCTTCAGGGCCATCGGGAACCCGTCGAAGGTCGTCGCGACGGACGAGGGAGCGCCCGGTATGTTGATGAGCACGGCGGAGACGCAACCGCCGTAGACCCCGGAGACGTAAACCCCAAGGATCAGGGCCATGGCGTCGTTGAAGTTCCAGCTGTAAGTGATCGAGACGAGCAACGCCGTCGCCATCGTCGCCGAAAGACCGGGCAGCGCGCCGACCACCAGTCCGGCGAAGGAACCGATGAACACCAGAAACACGAAGTGGGCGTCGACGCTCGCCAGAGCGCGCACAAAAGAGTCCATGCCGTTTCCCTCCTCCGCTATGGCAGAGCCACGGACAAAACCTTCTCAAAAAAGAAATAAATCACGGCCGCCGCGACGACCGGAACGAGTATGACCCGCGCCGGTCGCCTCTCGCCAAGGGCGAGCAGAAAAATCAGGAGGTACGGGACCGTCGCCGCGATAAAACCGACTTTTTGCATAATTGCCGTGTAGGCCAGGCAGAGCAGAAAAATGGTGACGACAGGCCCTGTTTTCGACGCGATCCGCGGCTGCTCCGCAGCCTCCGCGCCACGCGTCGCTGCTCTCCGGATTTGATTCGACGACAGGCCGATCAGAACGACCGACGTCAGGACGGGAAACAGCGCCGGCGAGAGGGGCAGGCTGCCCGGGATATGATAGTCCAGGGCCATGAAGAGCGCCGCGATACAGAGGACGACGAAAAAAAGGCCGTCCTTGACGTCCGGAGAAGCCTTCATTTTAAAGGGCACGCAAACTCACTCCAATTCTTCCGGGGCCGTGGTCTCATTCAGATCTGGATAAAAAACAATCCGGATCAAAAACCAATGTCAGCAACAACCGGGGAAAATTAACGGGGTCAGGGGACTGGGAAAAATCCCCTGCGGGGCTTTTGCCGGGGGGCGGAGCCCCATGTTTTTGGCTTAAATTGCTGACACTGGATCAAAAATTCTGAAAGCGCGGTTTTCAACGGGCGCTACTTCTCGAACCTCGGGATGTTGAAATCCGACGGATTGTTCCTGGCGACGCCCGCGTCGAAAAGGATCCAGTTCACGATCGACCCCCAGCGGTCCCAGTATTTCAGGACATCTTCCCCCTGAACCTGGTCGTAGGCGGTGTACCACGTCGACTCGAGGAATTTTTTCCACTCCGGGTCAGCCAGGGCCTTCAGTCCGGCGTCCACAACCTTTTTCACCACGTCGTCCGGGGTCCCCTTCTTCAGCAGAAGGCAGTTGGGGTAGTCCAGCGGCAGGAAGGGCTCGAGCCCCGGCAGCGCCTCCGTGATCGCCGGGACGTCCGGCAGATACTGGCTGCGCTTCCTGTCGAAGACGGCGAGCGCCCGCATCTGGCCGGTCGAGATATAGTCCTTGACGGTGCCGATGTTGGGAGACGTGAAATCGACCTGCCCGCCCAAAACGGCCATGAACGACTCGCTGCCGCTGCCGAAGGGCGTCATCGAAAGCGTCACGTTGCCGGCGTTCTGCATCAGGATTCCCTGAATGTGGCCGCTCGCGCCCGGCCCCGTATAGGAAAAGCGCACTTTTCCGGGGTTCTTCCGCGCCGCCTCCACCAGATCCTCCATCGTCTGAAAGGGCGAATTGCCGGCGACGACGATGAACTTCTCGGAGTGGGAAACGAGAAACAGCGGGATGAAGTCGTGGAAAGAAAGTTTGCTCGTTCCCATCACCTGAAACGTGGCCGGCGTCTCGGCCGAGAAGAGCACCGTGTACCCGTCGGCAGGCTGGTTATTGACGTAGTCCGTGCCTATCGCGCCGCTGGCGCCGGGCCTGTTGATGACCACAACCGGCGCGCCGACATACTTCTCGAAAAGCGGCGCAAAGACGCGAGCCGCCACGTCGGTGACGCCTCCCGCACCCCAGCCCAGCACCAGGCTGATGGCCTTCGACGGATAGTCGGCCGCGAACGCGGAACCCGCCAGCGAGAGAGCGAACGACAAAACGAACAAAACGACGGCAACGGAACGCAGAATTCCCCTGAAGCATTTACAGCTCTTACATTTGAAACTCATAACGATTGCGCCTCCTGTCAGTATATTTTCCTGTCCGGGACCAAGATTTGTAAGCCCTCCTGAACGGGCACGATCTTCAGTCACGATCTCCAGTCACGATCTTCAGTCGATCGTTTCGATGTCTCCGCCGCACTCCTTTATCAGCCTGATGAACTCAGGGAAGGTGACGCTCGCCGCCTCCGCGCCGGATACGGTCGTAACTCCGCCGGCCACCAGGCCGGCTGTGGCGAGCGACATGACGACGCGGTGGTCGCCATAACCGTTGAGCTCCGCGCCTTTGAGGACGCTGCGTCTGATGATCAGCCCGTCGGGCTGTTCCTCGACATCGGCGCCCATTTTTTTCAGCTCCGTCGCCATAACCGCTATTCTGTCGGTTTCTTTCAACCGTGCCTGCGGGACGTTCTCCAGCCTGGTTTCGCCCTCCGCGAAACAGCCCGCCACCGCCATCGCACAGATAGCGTCCGGCGTATCGCCGAGGTCCAGCCGGGCTCCGGTCAGACGGTCCCCTTTCACGGCCACGCCTCCCGGTTTTACCGTGACGCGCGCCCCCATGCGCTCGAGCATTCGCACGACTTCCTTATCGCCCTGCACGTCGCTCATATCGAGGTTCTTCATGAAGATCTCGGCTCCCGAGATCGCGGCCAGCACGGCAAAAAAAGTCGCCGACGAAAAATCTCCCGGTATGGTCCGGTCGAACGGCCTGTAGCTTTGCCCTCCATAAATATGAAAGTGTTTAAAATCCCTGTTTTCGTACCTTATGCCGAACCTGTCCAGCCACCAGAGGGTCATCTCCACGTAAGGGACCTCGAGAAGTTTGATGATTTCCACGTCGATATCCTTCTCGAACAGAGGAGCGTGAATGAGCAGCGAAGAGAGGTACTGGCTGATCTGCGCGTCTATCCGACAGGAAGAGGCCCTCGACATTTTCGCCGCGCCCCGGACCACCACCGGCGGATTGCCGTTGTTCCCCGTCGAGAAGATCTCGATTCCAAGCCCGCTCAGCGCATCGATCAACGGGCCCAGGGGCCTGCGCCTGGTCTGTTCGTCTCCGGTCAGAACGGTCGCCCCCTCCGCCCTGACAAGCGCGGCCGTACAGATCGAAAAAATCATCGTGGTGCCGGAGTTTCCAACGTCGACAATATTCCCGGGCAAACGGGGGGTTCGGCCGAACCCCCTGACCCGGAACAGCCCTTCCTCCTCCGTGACCTCCGCCCCAAAAGCCCTGCACGTGGTGACGGCGGATATCGCGTCTTTCGAAATGAGCGGCGCTCTTATTATCGATTCCCCCTCCGCCAGCGACGCTATAAAAAGAGATCGGATGGTGTGAGATTTGGAACCCGGTATGGCCACGGAACCGCCAAGCCCCTCAGAACGCTTCACCCTCAGTTTCATCGAATGGACTCCTCTTTATATTTTTCCCCACCTGGGGTCCAGGTTCGCGACCGCGGCGTAGCCCTGGCTCATGTAGATCGCGTCCAGTATCGAGAGGCGGACCATCGCCTCGCACACGGGGTAAATCCTCGGCAGGAGAGAGGGGTCTCTGCGCGTGATCGGGGACAGAAGGGCGTTTTTCCCCTGCCCGACGTCCACGGTATCCTGCGGCAGCGATATCGTCGGCGTCGCCTTCACCGCGACGCGTATTCTGATGTCCTCCCCGTTCGATATGCCGCCGAGCACGCCTCCCGCGTGATTCGACCTGAAGCGCACCCTCCCGTCGGCGTCAAAGTACATGGGATCGTTCGATTCGGAACCCTTCATCGTCGCGTGAGCGAAGCCCGAGCCGAACTCCAGGCCCTTTATCGCCCCTATCGACATTATGCCGTGCGATATGAGCGCCGACATCTTGTCGAAAACCGGTTCTCCGAGACCCGCCGGCACGCCGCGCGCTATCACCTCCACCACTCCGCCGCAGGTATCGCCCTCGTCTTTGATCCTGAGAATATCCTCGATCATCCTCGGGGCGACCTCGAGGTCCGGGCAGTTGAGGTCGTTTTTGCGGTAGTTTTCCTTCGCCTTCTCGTAGGTTATCGGCCCCGCCTTGATACTGTGAGATTCGCTTATAAAAGCGATCACGTCGATTCCCATGCGGGCCAGAACGGCTTTGGCGACGGCCCCGCCCGCCACGCGGCTCGCCGTCTCACGGCCGGAGGCTCTGCCGGCCCCCACCCAGTCCGAGTGCTCTCCGTATTTTTTGAAAAAAGTATACTCGGCATGTCCCGGCCTGCACATGTCTTTATACTCTCTGTATTGCCCGATATGGAGATCTTCTATGTCCACATTGGGTATGACGAGCCCCACCGGCGCGCCCGTCGTCAGGTCGTCCTCCATGACGCCGGAGAAAATATAAACCCTGTCGGTCTCGAGGCGTGGAGAGTCCAGCGGCGTCTGGCCGGGGCGGCGCTTGTCGAGCTCTTCCTGAATCATCGCGGCGGTGAGGTTAAGTCCGGGCGGAACTCCGTCGACGATGGCCAAAAGCCCGCCATAAAGCTCTTTGGGGACGTTCAAGCCCTTGCGAAAACCGCCCGCGTAGGATTCTCCGCAGGTCGTCACCCTGAAAAACCGGCCGTAAGTGTTGCCCAGCATTACATAAAACCCCTTTCGCCATTCAACTCAGATCAAATTTGGAGCCTCCACACCACCCGGATACATCAGATCGAACGCGCTTCTCATCTGCGCCACGGGGATCTGGCCGGGGGCCGACGCGGCGCTGCCCACCGCGAAGGTCAGGTCGGATCCGTACAGGCCTCCCACGACGCGGCTGTGCATACCCAGCTCGCCCATGGACATCGTGATCAGCGGGACGTCGGGAAACTCCCGGCGGATCGCCAGCGTCGCGGAAAGAACGTTCAGCACGTCCTCCTCTTTCTGCGGCATAAACGCGGCCTTGGCGACGTCGGCGCCATAGCGTATCTGCTGCGCCAGCCGGGAATAAATAAACTCCTTCGATGGGGTCCCTCGGAAATCGTGATAAGAAACGATCACACGGACTCCTCTGGCGTTTGCCCGCTCTTTCAGCCGCGCGAGAACCGTTTCGCCGTACTTCAGTTCCTTGTCCACGAAATCCACAAGCCCGCCCTCCATCGCCGCCTCGTAAATGGCGTCCTTCGCGGCTTCCGAAACCTCTTTGACGCCGCCCTCCCAATGACCCCGGCAGGTCAGGATGACGGGCAGGGCCTCCACCCTGTCGCGAACCTCGGAGATGAGGCCCGTCGCCTCGACGACGTTTTCGATGCAGTCCCACGCGTCGATCCGCAGCTCGACAACGTCCGGCGCAAGCCCCGCGAGGTTGCGCGTTTCGGCCAGAACGTCGTCCCGGCTCTTTCCCACGAGGGGAACGCAGATCAGCGGCACCGCCCCTCCCAGCAGGGGGCCTTCGCCCTCCCGAGTCTCAAAGCTCCTGCGCGCTCTGATCGGTTTTTGCGGCACGGGCCTCATTTCAGGTCACGACCTTTCGGCAGATTCATATTGTACATACGTTCTCCGTTGCAGATCATTTTTTCTTTTATGTGTCGATGTCGCGAGTTGCACGCTGAGTGTTCGGCGGGGAGGGGTGAAACGACGGCGAAAACAATCGAACTCCCGCGGGTCCTGACGGCACTCGCAAAAATCCCTGCGGAACTGCTCCGAATTATCCTTCGCACACGTTAACCTCAAACCTTAATGGCAGCCCTGAAAACGCCCCTCTCCCGGGCGGTATCTTTTTGGAATTATACCTTACCCCTGCGTCTTTTCAAAACTGTACCGTCATGTTGTATTATTGTTTTTGATACTTGACATGTTCTATCCAGAATTGTATATTCAGGGTACGAGCTATCCACAATTTTGCTGAGCATATCGAGAGGGATCGGGATGCTGATTACACGGGAGACGGACTATGCGCTGAGGGTTCTGCGCGCCCTGTCGAACGGGGAACAGTCCACGGCGGGCAACATCTGCACGCGGGAGTCGCTCCCGCAGCAGTTTGTCTATAAAATTCTCAAAAAACTGGAGCAGGCCGGGTTCGTGCAGATCGCGCGGGGGGCGGAGGGGGGTTGCCGCCTGACGGCGGACCTCAAAAAAGCGAGTCTGTACGACCTGATGGAGGCCATGAAGGCGGAACGGCTGGTCAGTGCCTGTATGCAGCCGGGTTTTCAGTGCGTGTGGAGACAGAAGAACTCCGGCAGGTGCGTGGTCCACAGTCAACTGCAGCGGATCCAGGAATCGCTCGACGCCGAGCTGCGCGGGCACAGCCTGCATAAAGTGCTGTTCGGCGGCGACTGACGCCGGAGCGAAAAACGAGGAGGAGGTCGATATCATGTCTTTCAGGACGACGGAGGAACACGAGGCTCTGCGTGCCAGGCTGCGGGATTTCGCGGAAACGGAGATCAAGCCCCTGGCGTTTCTTCTGGATAAGGAAAACGCGTTTCCCGACGACGCGGTGCGGAAGCTGGGCGAGATGGGGCTGATGGGCATTCCCTTCCCGAAGGAGTACGGCGGCGCGGGGCTGGACACGCTCAG
>JAISSA010000279.1 GCA_031273365.1 Synergistaceae bacterium | reverse complement strand
CATGGGCTTTCCCATCGACGGAAAGGTGCTTGCGGGGACGTCGAGCGTCAATCAGCAGTCCCTTACCGGCGAGATGCTGCCCAACGACGTGAAACCCGGCGATCCCGTTTACGCCGGAACGCTGAACATGCAGGGCACCCTGACCGTCGCGGTAGAAAAAGTCTGCCGGGACACCTCGTTTCAGAAGATCGTGAGGATGCTGGAGGAAATCCAGAGCGGGACGACAACCGAAAGCCGCATCGTGGACCGTTTCATGGCGTATTACATCCCGCTGGCTCTGGTCGCCGCCACGCTGGTCTGGCTTTTCACCAAACAAGTCGACCGCGCGGTGGCGATCCTGGTGGTGTCCTGCCCCTGCGGGCACATGTTGGTCAGCTCCGCGCCGCTCATCGCGTCGTTGGCGGTAGCGGCGCGACGTGGAGTGCTGATCAAAAACGCGAGTTTCATCGAAAAACTCGCGCAGGTCGACGCGGTCTTTTTCGACAAAACCGGAACGCTGACCAACGGAGAAATCGTGCTTCAACAATGCGTTCCCTCGGAGGGGGTTTCGGAAGAGGCTCTTTTCGCCGCGGCGTTGTCCGTCGCCCGGCATTCCACGCATCCGTTGTCGAAAGCCATTACCCTGAGCCGCCAGCGGGCCTCGGACGAGAATTTCGCCGTGACGGAGCGCGGCGGAATGGGTTTGGTGGGCGTCAGGGGCGACGAGACGATCCTACTGGGCAACGAGGCTCTCCTGTCCTCTTTCGGCATCCGCGCGTCCGGGAACGTGGAGGCGACGTCGGTATACGTCGCCCGAAACGGGCGTTTTCTGGGCACCGTCACGTTCAGCGACACGATGCGCGAGGACGCGCCGGAGGCGATCGCCTCCCTAAAACGCATGGGCATAAAGGAAACGTGCCTGCTGACGGGCGATAAAAGCGCCATCGCGGAGGGAATCCGAGAGGCGTGCGCTATGGACGCCGCAAGAGCGCAGGTTTTCCCGGAGCAGAAGCAGCAGATCGTCAGGGAGGCCAGAAAGCGACGCCGTGTCGTATTCATCGGAGACGGCATCAACGACGCGCTCGCCCTGTCCGAGGCGGACGTGGGCATCGCCATGGGCGTCGTCGGCAACGACACAGCGATCCACAGCGCCGACATCGTCCTCATGAATCACCGCCTGGATAACATTCCCTTCGTCATCGGGCTTGCAAGGCGGGCGAGAGAAATCGTACGGCAGAACATCGCCATCGCTTTTTCGAGCAGCCTGGTTTTGATCGCGCTTGCCGCCTGCGGCGTCGTCACCGTGCTCCCAGGCGCGGTCCTGCACAACGCAGGCGCGTTCGTCGTCCTGTTCAACAGCGCCAGAGGCCTTGCCTCCTGGCGTCGCTAGTTTCACGGGATTCTCAATTTCATGGGATTCTCAAGGGCCCTCGGCCCTTGAGTGGGGTTCAGGGGCAAAGCCCCTGGGCGTTTCAAGCGGAGGTGGGTTTGGTGGTTTTGTTGAAAAAGAAGGCTTCTTTTCCCGTGAGCGTCTTTCTCCTGTTCGTCGCCCTGCTTCCGGCGGCGGCCGAGTACAGACCCTGTCACAAAGTCGCGATGACGCGGACCGACACCATTCTGGGGAACGGGAGCGTCCTGTCGGTGCGGCAGGCCGTCACCTGCCTCGAAGACGTCGACCGGGAGCTGAGATCTCTAACGGACAACTATGTCGCTCTGTACGAACCCGCTTTAGCCGAGCTGAGCGGCGAGGAGGCCGCGGGTTCGCGGCTGGACGTCGGCGCCGCCTACAGCCGCACGGGTACGTCCTGGCTGTCTTTTATGGTCTCGGCGCGAGTGACGCTCTCCGGCAGCGTACGGACGACCGCGTTCGCGACCCGCACCTGGGACATGAACACCGGCGATCGCGTCACTTTAAGGGATCTTTTCGAGGAAAAAAGCGCCGTATGGGGCATTATCGAGGCCGGCGTGCGCAAGGCTTTTTTGCGTTATTACCCCGACGTCGGCTGCAACACGCGCGCCGTGGAGCAGCTACTCAGGCGGGAGAACCTTTATCAGGCGGAGTTCACGCTGCACGGCATGTCGCTGGTGTTGCATTACCCGGCGGCGCGGCTGTTCGAGGGTAAATCCTCCATCGTGCAGGTTCCGTTCTACTACCCCGAACTCTACGGTCACATGACCGCAAAGGCCTTCGAGCAGACCGACAACAAACGGTATTACCGAATGCTTTCCCTGACCTACGATAACGGCCCGAGCCGAACGTCGACGCCGCGCCTGCTCAATACGCTGATGGAAAAGGGCGTACGCGCCACCTTTTTCATCAGCGGAAGCAACCTCGCTCAAAACGTCGATCTGGTGCAACGCCAGCGTGACGAGGGGCACGCGATCGGCGGGCACAACTGGCTGCATACGGACGTCGGAGGCTGGCCGACCTCCGCCATCCGCGCCATTCGCCGTAAAGTGGACGCCGCGCTGACGAAGGCCGTCGGCGTTCCGAGCGCCTACAACCGCGCGCCTTCTGGACGGTACGGGCCGCTGATCGCGTCGGAGGCCGCGTGGGCGATCGTTCAATGGAGCGTGAGCGCGCGCGACCTGTCGGCTCGTTCGCCGGAGGATATTCTGAGCGATGTTGCGCGAGAGACGGAGCATGGAGACATCATCCTGTGTCACGACACCAACCCACGCTGCGACCTTTATACGGCCATGATCATCGACAGACTGGAGAGCGACGGTTACCTGTTTTTGACCATCGACGAGATGTTCGCCAAAGACCGGGTGCCGTTTTTGAACAACCTGGTGTACTACCGCTGCGCGGAAGGAGATTTTTCCGAAAAACGATAACCTGTCGTACGGTACGCAAAATTGAGCCAGTTTCATGAAAATCGGCAGTAGAGGCAGACGGCGGAGTCCTGAAGTACGAGAGAAAAGGAGCCAGTATTCAGCCGGAAGAGAGGCTGGACGAACTTTACATCGTAAATCCCCCAAAAACTTATACGCATGTAAGTCAACAAACATAAAAAAAGTGGCTTATATACAGCTACTGTACTGACACAATCAAATTTTAGGACACAGCGATTTCAGCTTGCCTCTCGCGTCGGCAGTGGCAAATTGCCAATTAACTGTCTTTTTCTCATTATTAACCCCTCCACATTAGCTTTGAGGTTAATCATAATACTAAAATTTGTTTTTGTCACTGTACTAGGCATCCCTCGCCATAACACCCACTGTGGGAGTGCTTTTAACTCGTCTGGTATATTCTCGTAGCTTACTGGCAGGAATGGTGTTGTCCGTCTCGGTTCCGAGGCCAACGTATACTGTGCCACAGGAGCGCCGTTTTCTCCCGCAGGTATCATCGTGGTTACGATATTCCACCCCTCGCGCCGAAGTTCACTGATACGTGCGGCAAGGCGCATGATGCCGTAAAGTGCGTTCCCTTCGTCCTGAGTTATTGTCTTGCCTTCCTGGAGGTGACTAAGGACGGCCATTTTTTGGTTGTCGAATCTTTCCTGGTCTTCTAGTGAAGGTGTATACATCACAATATCACCTCTTTTTTGAGGGTATAGGGGGGCCGATGCACCCTTGCAAAGACTCTCTGAACCACTTATACTATTCTTGTCGAACATATCAATTGTTCCTCGCTTTCTTTTCCGCCCTGGGTGCTGGAACACCCAGGGCAATATTTTTCCCTGAACCTTGCCTTAAATCACCACAACTTCATCATCAAGCAGCGCGAGCCCGTTATCCTCGCAGATATCCTCTACCGACACACCAAGCCTGTCAGCAAATGGCTTTCGCCATTTCTTAGGTAGGATCGCCTGCCTATTTATAAATTTGTAGGCGATTGCTTCGGAGCAACCAAGGTTTACAAATGATCTGGCTTTCATCCCTTTCTTTTGGAGCAATTTCTTAATTTTAGTCATCCTTCTACCCTCCTTCCTTGACATCTGACCTGGAACCTGTACAATCCATCTTAAAATGGATTAGCGCATAAGTACAT
>JAISSA010000271.1 GCA_031273365.1 Synergistaceae bacterium | reverse complement strand
AAAAAAGCACGTCTCAGGCTCTATCTCACAGCAGAAAAGGCCATCCTTTCCGGGCAGTCCTACGAAATCGAGGGGCTGAAGCTGACGCGGGCAAACCTGAAGGACGTGCAGGCCATGATCGCGCAGCTCGAGGTCGCGGTGGAAAAACTGAGCGGGGACAGGCGGGCTCGGCTGAAATTTATCGTGCCAAAGGACATGTGAGCTTCTGAGTTCAATTATACAGCCTCGCTTCGGCGGGGCTTTTTTATTTCGATAAGGCGGTGATGCGTTTGTGAATTTTTTGGAACGGGCAATCGAAGTTCTGTCCCCGGAATGGGCGACAAAGCGCGAACACGCGAGAGCGAAACTGGATACCATCAGAGGCGTAACCAACTCCGGCTATTCGCACCACGGGGCCAGTAAAACAGACCCTTCCATGATCCAATGGATGTCCGACAGCAAATCTCCCAGCGAAGACATTACCGAAAATCTGGAAGTCATGCGGGAGCGATCCCGCGACCTTTACGCCGGCGGCGCTCCCATGGGGCGCGGCGCGATCGAGCGCGTCATTCTGAACTCCGTCGGGCCGGGACTCAACCTGAACTGTCGCGTCGCCGGGGAATACCTGGGCATGAGCGACGATGAAGCCGCTTTATGGGAACGGAATGTCGAACAGGAATTCGGGCTGTGGGCGGAGTCGAAGGAATGCGATATTACGCGGCAACTGAATTTTTATGAACTCCAAAACCTCTGTTTTCGGTCAGTCCTTATCAACGGCGACGCCCTTGTGCTCATGCCGGTAAAACCTCTTCCGGGCGTTCTCTACGATCTGCGGGTGGCGCTCATTGAAGGGGACCGCCTGTGCGTCCCGTCGCCAAAACCGCAGGGGAAAATCATCGACGGCGGCGTGGAACTGGACGAGAACGGCGCGCCGGCCGCGTACTGGATCGCCAATCGTCATCCTCTGGCCGAGCAGTCGGGGCAACCGAGACTTGTTTATCAGTCTGTCCCCGCATTCGGAAAGAAAACGGGGCGACGGAACGTTCTGCATGTCATCCCGTTCGAGCGGATCGGGCAGCATCGGGGCGTTCCGTTTCTGGCCCCGGTCATCGACACGCTGAAACAGCTCGGCCGCTACACGAAAGCGGAGCTCATGGCGGCGGTCGTAGGGGGCATGTACGCGATCTTTTTCGAGCACGACATACCGGAAAGCGAAATTGGAGAAGAAGAATACGCTACGGATGCCGGGATCAAATCAGAAGGGCTGCCGGAAGGCATGAACATGATGGAAATGGGGTATGGAGCCGTTATGGACCTGCCAGCGGGCGTCAAACCGACGACCGTGACGCCGAGCCGACCAAATCAGGCGTTCGACGCCTTCGTCATGTCCCTGACGCGCCAAATTGGGGCAGCGCTGGGGATCCCGGCGGAACTTCTTTTTCTGCACTTCACGGCGTCGTATTCGGCGAGCAGGGGGGCGCTTCTGGAGGCATGGAAACTCTTTTTCTACTGGCGCAACTGGCTGGCGACGAATTTTTGCCAACCGATCTATTTTGAGTGGCTGTGCGAGGCGGTTTTGAAGGGACGGGTGCAGGCACCCGGGTTTTTCGACGACCCCATGAGGGCCTACGCCTACTCCTGGGCGGAGTGGAACGGACCGACGCAGGGGCAGCTCGACCCGCTGAAAGAAGTCAAAGCAGCGGAAGGCAGGGTCAAAAACGAGTTTTCGACGCGGCAGCGCGAGACGATGGAGCTGACCGGCGGAGACTGGGAGATGAACTGCCGGCAGAGAGCGAAGGAAGAGCAGATGAGGCGTGAGGCCGGGCTTGACGAGCCCGCGCCTGCGCAAAAACAGAGGGAGGAAAAGGAAGAGGATGGGATGGAAGATCGCGGCGAAGAATGAAGCTGAAGCCGAGATTATGCTGTTTGACGACATCGGTCAGTGGTGGGGAAAGTCCGCCAAAGATTTTGTCAAAGAAATCAAAGACCTTGGCGATATCACAAAAATCACGCTGCGGATCAACAGCGGAGGCGGTGACGTGTTCGAGGCCCAGGCCATGTACAGCTACCTGCGGACTCACAGGGCGCATAAAACGGTGCGCATAGACGGGCTGGCGGCCAGCGCGGCCAGTGTTCTGGCGATGGCTGGAGACAAAATCATCATGCCGTCGAACGCCCTGATGATGATTCACAACCCGTCAACCGTTGTGTGGGGTGAAGCGGAGGAGATGCGGAAGGTCGCCGGGTTTTTGGACAAGGTACGGGACGCCATCTCGGCGGTTTACAGGGCTAAAACAGGGTTATCCGAGGAAAAAATCAGGTCCATGATGGATGACGAGACGTGGATGGACGCCGACGAGGCTCTTTCTCTGGGTTTTTGCGACGAAACGGACGAGGCGATAGAGATCGCGGCCTGCGCGCGAAGCCTTACCGAAGGCGATATCGCGTGGAAAACGGCTGCGGGCGTGGCGAAATTCAGCCGGGCGCTCGGGGGGAAAATGCCGGAAGCGGCGAAAAAAGTACCTCTGACCCTTGAATCGGAACCAAAATCGACGCTTCCTGAGAAAAAAACACAGAATACGACCAAAACGACTAAAACAGAGGAGGAAACGGTATTGGACATCAAAAACGCAGCGGACCTGGAGAAAGAGTATCCGCAGGTAACTACTCAGGACTTGACAGGCTGACAGGTCTGCGCATGAAAACAGAGATCAGTTCATCGAAGATTTTCTTACCCTGTTTTTGAAAAGTCGAGATGGCGGCTCTGATTCGCGCAAACATACACGCCCCTTCTTTTGTGCGAAAGGTCCCCGATACCTTCATCTTCACTTTTGCCATAC
>JAISSA010000200.1 GCA_031273365.1 Synergistaceae bacterium | reverse complement strand
TGTCGAAGCGGATCATGCGTTCAGCCGCAGAGCGCGCCGCCGACCTGATCATCACGGCCTGTCCGCTGTGCATGTACAACCTGAACGAAAACGGAACCGTCGAGGTCCCGGTCCATTATTTCACTGAAATCCTGGCTCAGGCGCTCGGCGAAACGACAGGCGAGGAGAAGGTTCCCCATGCCTGCTGACGAAAAAAGACGGACCGAGGCGATAGTCCGCATAAGCGGGGTCAACGTCAGAAAATGTATGAAATGCGGAAAATGTTCCGCCGCCTGCCCCTCTTTTGCTGAGATGGATATTCACCCGCACCTTTTTGTGTCCATGGTGGAGGAAGGCGACGCGTTCCGCCTGATGCAGTCGAAAACGCTCTGGAAGTGTCTTTCGTGTTTCGTCTGCGTGGAACGCTGCCCGCGCGGCGTCGAGCCAGCCCATTTGATCGAGGCGGTCAGGCTGATGGTTCTTCGCGCTCAGGATGGGAACAGGCTAAAACCTGAGAAAATTCCAGCTCTGCTGGATGAAAAGCTCCCTCAGCAGCTTATCGTCAGTGCTTTCAGAAAGTACAGCAAATAGACTCGGGTAAACGACACAAACCGAAACGAGGAAGTGAGTTTATTGCAAAAAATTGGCGTATTCGTCTGCTGGTGCGGGAGCAATATTGCGGCCACCGTGGACGTGGAGGCGGTGACCGAAGCCGTTCTTCCGGAGCCGGGAGTCGTTTTTGCGACCCATTACCAGTACATGTGCTCCGAGGGAGGGCAGTCCGCGATCAGAGAGGCGATTGCAAAGCATAAACTGACGGGGATCGTCGTCTGCGCCTGTTCTCCAAGGATGCACGAGGCAACTTTCCGCAAGGCCGCGGCAGCGGCCGGCGTCAACCCTTATCTGGTGGAAATCGCCAATATAAGGGAGCAGTGTTCATGGGTTCATAAGGATAAGGAGAAAGCGACGTCCAAGGCCATCGTTCTGGCCCGTGCCGCCATAGCCAAACTGAATCTGGACAGGCCGCTCATCGCCGGCGAGAGCCCCGTCATAAAGCGGGCGCTCGTCATAGGCGGCGGCATTGCGGGCATCCAGACGGCGCTGGACGTCGCCGACGCCGGCTATGAGGTGGACATCGTGGAAAAAAGCCCGACCATCGGCGGCACGATGGCCATGCTCGACAAGACTTTTCCGACGCTGGACTGCGCCGCCTGCATCCTTACGCCCAAGATGGTGGACGCCGCCGCGCACGAGAAAATCAACCTCTTCACGTACAGCGAGGTCGAGAAAGTCGCGGGGTTTGTTGGAAACTTCACGGTGGACATTCGTCAGAAGGCGCGGAGCGTGGACCCCGACCTGTGCACGGGATGCGGTCTGTGTTCCGAGAAATGTCCGTCTAAAAAGGCCAAAAGCGAGTTCGACCAGGGAATGTCCACAAGGAGCGCGATCTATACCCCTTTCGCGCAGGCCGTTCCGAACGTTCCCGTTATCGACCGGGACGCCTGCATTAAATTTCAGACCGGAAAATGCGGCATCTGTGAAAAAATATGCCCTCCCGGGGCCGTCGACTACACGCAGGAGGACAGGATCGTCAGGAAGCAGTATGGGGCCATCGTGCTGGCGACGGGGTTCAGGCCCGTTTCGCTCGAACGCTGTGACGAATTTCAGTACGCGCAGTCGCCCGACGTCATCACGTCGCTCGAGTTCGAGCGCCTCTGCAACGCGGCCGGGCCGACGAAGGGCAAAGTGGTGCGCCCCTCCAGCCACGAACCGCCCAAAACGGTGGTCTTCGTGCAGTGCGTCGGCTCCCGGGCGACGGCGGATTGCGGGAAGACTTACTGCTCGAAAATCTGCTGCATGTACACGGCGAAACACGCCATGCTCCTCAAAGAAAAATACCCCGATACGGAGGTCTACGTATTTTATATCGATGTCCGCGCGCCAGGCAAAAATTTCGATGAATTCTATCGCAGGGCCGTGGAAGAGTACGGGGTTCATTACATAAAGGGCATGGTGGGCAAGGTCGCGGAGGAAAACGGGAAACTGCGCGTACAGGCGTCCGACCTGATTGCCGACAGACAGCTCATCCTCGAAGCCGACCTGGTGGTGCTGGCGGCGGCCATAGAGCCCGACCCGACGGCGCGGGGCCTTGGCACGATGCTCACGGCCAGCATGGACACGAACGACTTTTTCACCGAGGCGCACCCGAAGCTGCGCCCCGTCGAAAGCCCGACGGCGGGAATCTTCCTCTCCGGCGTCTGCCAGGGGCCGAAGGACATTCCGGAAACGGTGGCTCAGGCCGGGGCGGCGGCGGCGAAGGTGGCAGGGCTCCTGTCGAAGGAAAAACTGACGGGCAACCCCTGCGTGGCGGTCTGCGACGAATTGCTGTGCAACGGGTGTTCCTCCTGCGAGAGGGTGTGCCCCTGCGGCGCGATCACATATGAGGAAAAAGCGGTGGTGGACCATGGGCGAAGAGAAACGCGCCGTGTCGCGTCGGTCAACGAGGCGCTCTGCCTGGGCTGCGGCGCCTGCGCGGTGACCTGTCCGTCCGGCGCCATGGACCTCAGGGGCTTCACGAACCTGCAAATCATGGCGGAGGTGGATGCGATATGTCGATAACGCCGATGGATAAAACCCTGATAACGGCCTTTTGCTGCAACTGGTGCAGCTACGCCGGAGCCGACCTCGCCGGGTCGAGCAGGCTCGGTTATCCGGTGGAGGTCAGGATCATTCGCGTTCCCTGTTCGTGTCGGGTCGATCCGCTCTTCGTCCTGCGGGCTTTCCAGAGGGGGGCCGACGGGGTGATCATATGCGGCTGTCACCCGGGGGACTGTCACTACACCTCGGGCAACTACTTCACCCGCAGAAGGATGGCCCTTCTTTTCAGTATGCTGGACTACCTTGGAATCGAAAAGGAGCGCACCCGGGTGGAGTGGATTTCCGCCGCGGAGGGCGCGAAATTCGCCCTGACGATGAATCAGTTTGCGGAGACCGTTCTTGCGCTGGAGAGATGCAGGAAACCGGAGGATCTCAGATGCGTGGAGTAGAAGAAGTGCGTGAAGCGGCGGGGCATGAAGCGGCATTGCATGAAATGGCATTGCATAAAATGGCATTGCATAAAATAGAAGAGAGGATTCGCGTAAGGTCGGGAGAGCTGCTGCGGGACGGGACGGTCTCCGCAGTGCTTGGGTGGGCGAAGGGAGAATTCTGCTACGACCTGATGCCTGCGTTTTTTGAAACGGAAAAAGACCTTGACGACCTGGTTTACAATGGTTTTTCGGCCTCCATGCTCGCCAAATATCTCATCGAAGCCGGCAGGAGAGAGGGCAAAACGCTCGTCCTGCTGAAACCCTGCGATACGTATAACTACAACCATCTTCTGAAAGAACGCAAGGTCGACAGGGAGAAGGCTTACATCATCGGCGCAGGCTGCGGGGGGATGCTGGACATCGAAAAAATCAAAGCGAAGGGCGTCAGGGGCATAAAATCGATCGAGGAGGATGTGCCGGACACCGGGTCCGGACGGAGGGGCGTCGTCTTTCACACCTCCTCGGGAGACAGAACGCTTGTGAGGGGCGAGATTTTACTGGAAAAATGCATGACGTGCAAAGGACTCGAACACAAAGTTTACGACGAGCTGATTGGAGCGGACGCAGAGGCGACCTGGCAAATTCAGGACCGTTTCGCGCAGGTCGAGGCGCTCGAGGCAATGACGCCGGACGAGCGATTCGCGTTCTGGCGCGGCGAGCTGTCGAGGTGTATGCGCTGCAACGCGTGCCGCAACGCGTGTCCGGTCTGTTCCTGCAACAGGTGCGTCTTCGACAACCCCGGGTCGGGCGTCCTCTCCAGGGCGAACGCGGACAGCTTCGAGGAAAGGATGTTCCACCTCATCCGGGCGTTTCACGTCGCCGGGCGCTGTACAGACTGCGGCGAATGCAGCAGGGTCTGTCCGCAGAATATTCCGCTGCATCTTCTCAATCGCAAATTCATCAGAGACATCGATGTCCTCTATGGAGAATATCAGTCCGGAGCGGACGGGGCGGGGGGAACGCCGCTCACGGAGTACGACGCCGGCGACGCGGAGCCGGGCGTCGCGCAGGGGAGAGGAGGCGTGCGGCGATGCTGAAGCTTTCGATGAACGAACTGGACGCGCTCTTTCAGGAACTGGCGTCGGACCGAACGCTGTACCTGCCGCTCTCCAGCGGCGGACAGGCGAACTTCGGGCCATGGAGGCCGGAGGCGCGCGTTTGCCTGGATCGACTGAAGACCGTGCAGTCCGCGAAGGATTTTTTCTTTCCGCAGACCGAGGACCTCGTCTCGTTCAAAAGGCAGGGCAAAAACATCTCCATTGTCGATCAGAACCGCCCCGTCGGACAGTTTGCCGTTTTCGGGATGCGGGGATGCGACGTCCGCAGCCTCGACGTTCTGGACAGAGTGTTCCTCTCCGAGCCCATCGACGCGTTTTACAGGGAACGCCGCGAAAATGGCGTGGTGATCTCGACGGCGTGCGAGGAGCCCGACGAGACGTGCTTTTGCAGCGTCTTCGGCATCGACGCGTCCGAACCTCAGGGCGACGTCGTCACCAGAATCCTGGGCGATGTCCTGTACTGGGAGCCGAAAACGCCGAGGGGCGAAACGCTTACCGAAAAGGTGAAAAGCCTGTTTACAGAGGCGGACGCTCAGGATCAGGCGCTTGTCGCGGGGCAGAAGGCGGACATAAAAGCCCGCGTCGCGGGACTGCCGCTCGCTTCGCTCTGCCTTGACGCCTTCAGGGAGGGGACGCTGCTCGAAAAGTTCCACTCTCCGGTCTGGGCCAGGTTCAGTCAGGCCTGCGCGGGATGCGGAACCTGCACGTTCGTCTGCCCGACCTGCCAGTGCTACGACATTCAGGACTTCGACACCGGACACGACATCCGGCGTTTTCGCTGCTGGGACTCCTGCATGTATTCCGATTTCACGCTGATGGCGCACGGCAACCCGCGCAGCACTCAAATGGAGCGTTTCAGACAGCGTTTCATGCACAAGCTCGTGTACTTCCCCGCGAACAACGATGGGGAATACTCCTGCGTAGGATGCGGAAGATGTGTGGAAAAGTGCCCGTTTTCCCTGAACATCGTCAGGGTGATCAAAGCGTTTGGAGGTGGAGATAAATGTGCGCACGTGCAGGATGCGACAGCCTGATCCCGGGCATTGGGGTCGTAACCGGCATCAGGGCCGACACGCCGGACGTGAAGACATTTCGCGTAAACGCTCCGGAGGGGGGCGTCTGCTTTTCCCATATGCCCGGACAGTGCGCGATGCTCTCCATCCCGGGGGTGGGCGAGGCGATGTTTTCGATCACATCGTCGCCGACCAACAGGGAATTCATGGAATTCAGCATTAAAAAGTGCGGCTCTCTGACCGATTGGCTGCATGACATGGAGGTGGGCCAGCAAATCGCCATCCGCGGGCCTTACGGCAACTTTTTCCCGGTGGAAACGGACCTCAGAGGCAGGGACCTCCTTTTTATCGCGGGGGGAATAGGCATCGCGCCGCTGAGATCGGTCATCAACTACGTGAGATTTTACAGAAACCACTACGCCTCGGTCGATATCGTGTACGGCGCGCGCTCGGTGGAGGATCTGGTGGGCCTGGACGAAATACGGGACGAGTGGGCCGGAAAGGACGGCGTCAACGTCCATCTGACGATCGACCGCCCTCAGGAGGGGTGGGACGGGGCCGTCGGCTTCGTGCCCGATTACGTGAAATCTCTCGATTTCCCTGCAACAAAAACGGCGCTCATGTGCGGTCCCCCCATCATGATCAAATTCGTGCTGAAGGCGCTGGAGGAGCTGGGATTCGAAAAAGACCGGGTGTTCACCACCTTCGAGCTGCGCATGAAGTGCGGCATAGGCAAGTGCGGAAGGTGCAACATAGGCTCCAGATATGTCTGCAAGGACGGCCCCGTGTTTCGCTGCAGCCAGATAGAAGAGCTGCCTGACGAGTATTGACGATGAATCCTGATGAATGATGAACCTTGATGACGAGGGGCTCTGCTTGAGGATGGGAAAAAATACAAAATGGAAAATATGAAGATGGAAAATATGGTGAGAGTCTTTTTGTTTGGTAAAAAATACGACGTCCCCGCCGGCCTGACGATTATGAGCGCGCTGGAGTACTCGGGTTATCAATTGAAACGCGGGTGTGGGTGCCGCAACGGTTTTTGCGGCGCGTGCGCGACGATATACCGCATCGCGGGCACGCGCGAGCTCAAAGCCTGTCTGGCGTGTCAGATGACGGTGGCGAACGAAATGTACGTGGCGATGTTGCCGTTTTTTCCGCTTGTCAAAGAAATTTACGACATCGAGAAAATAAAGCCCTCTGAACAGATCATGATGCAGCTTTATCCGGAGATATACGCCTGTGTGGGCTGTAACGCGTGCACGAAGGCCTGTACGCAGGACCTCGACGTCATGCAGTACATCGCCTACGCGCAGCGCGGCGAATATGAGAAGTGCGCGGAAGAGTCGTTCGACTGCATCATGTGCGGCATCTGCTCCTCGCGCTGCCCTGCCGGCATTTCGCACCCGCAGGTCGGAATACTCGCGCGCCGGCTTACCGGCAGATACCTGATGCCGACGGCCGGGCACCTTATCGAGCGCGTCGCCGAGATCGAGGCCGGAAAATACGACGGCCTGCTGGACGAGTTCATGCAAAAGTCGACGGAAGAGCTGAAGGATCTTTACAATCACAGGGAAATTGAGGCATGAGGGGGTAACCGCGAATGTATACACCTGAAATGATCGAGTCGATCAAAAAGGTCGAGGCGACCAGGGCATCGCGGGTTGGGGCCGACCTGCGCAGGATGACGGCCGAGGAAAAGACCGCATTGCTGAACACGTACCATCCGGACTACAAAAAAGAGGGGTTCACGACGATACAGGTCGGCCCGAACAGGGGCGAAAAAGCGCCCGTCGAGCTGGCGGCGCTCCTTCATGCCGGCAGTCGCGTGAAGGGCCTCGACCTCGACGTTATCGACCATGACGTGGATGTACTGGTCATAGGGGGGGGCGGCGCCGGTTCGGCCGCAGCGATCACGGCGCATGAAAACGGCGCCGACGTCCTGATCGTGACGAAGCTGCGCCTCGGCGACGCCAACACCATGATGGCCGAGGGCGGAATCCAGGCGGCCGACGGGAGAAACGACTCTCCGCTGATCCACTACCTCGACGCTTACGGCGGAGGACACTTCGCGGCGCAGCCCGACCTGCTCCGCAAGCTGGTCATGGAGGGCCCCGGCGCCATCAAATGGCTGAGCGACCTGGGGGTCATGTTCGACAGGGACAGGGACGGCACGATGATCACGACGCACGGCGGCGGCACGTCCCGTAAACGGATGCACGCGGCCGCCGACTACTCCGGAGCGGAGATCATGCGCACGCTGCGCGACGAGGTTTTAAATCACGACATCCCCGTGCTGGAGTTCACCGCCGCCGTCGAACTGCTTCTCGACGAGGAAGGCAACGCGGCGGGCGCGGTTCTCCTGAATATGGAAACCGACGAGCACCTTGTGGCGCGCGCGAAAACGGTCATCATCGCCACCGGCGGCGCGGGACGAATGCACTATCAGGGATTTCCCACATCGAACCACTACGGCGCGACGGCGGACGGTTTGATTCTCGGCTATCGCGCGGGCGCGAAATTGCTCTATCAGGACACGCTTCAGTACCATCCGACGGGCGTGGCGTACCCGCCGCAGATCTTCGGCGCGCTGGTGACGGAGAAGGTCCGCTCGCTCGGAGCCCAGCTCGTCAACGTCGACGGAGAAGCTTTCATGAACCCCCTCGAGACGCGCGACGTGTCGGCGTCTTCGGTCATCCGGGAATGCAGCGCTCACGGCAAAGGCATCCCCACGCCGGACGGTTACGGCATCTGGCTCGATTCTCCGATGATCGAGGTCGTCCTGGGCAGGGGCGCGATCGAAAAACGCATCCCCAATATGCTGCGCATGTACGGGAAATACGACATCGACATTCGGAAGACGCCGATGCTGATCTACCCGACCCTGCACTACCAGAACGGCGGGCTGCAAATCAGGGTGGACGGGCGAACGAACGACGTGAACAACCTGTATGTGGCGGGGGAGGCGGTTGGCGGCATACACGGCAGAAACCGCCTGATGGGGAACTCCCTCCTCGACATTGTCGTGTTCGGGCGAAACGCCGGCCAACACGCGTCCGAGGCCTGCAAAAACACCCGGCGCGACCGCAGGCTGACCCTGACGCACGTGGAGCGATACGAGAAGGACCTGCAGGACGCCGGCATCAAGAGCGGGATTCTTTCCCCGAAGCTGCTGCCCGATTATACGCGCAAAAGAAGGTAAGCCGGGGTAAAACGGCACGAAGCGGGAAATTGTTGCAGTCCACCTTATGACAAGGTTTTTATTATGTAAAAAGGATCGGAGGCATCATTGTGAGAGAAATTATGGTCGCCGACATTACGGCGAAGATACGGGAAATGTGCATAGAGGCGAATAACCTCCTGCCGGAGGACGTGTCGGCCCGCATACGCGCCTGTCATGCGAACGAGCCGTGGCAGCAGGCCCGCGACACTCTCGGCAAACTGATCGAGAATATCGACATCGCCCGCAGCGAGGCGGTTCCTCTCTGCCAGGACACGGGCATTACCTGCGTTTTCCTCGAGCTCGGACAGGACGTGCACGTCGTCGGCGGCGATTTGTACGAGGCCATACACGAGGGCATTCGCAGAGGGTACACCGATGGATGCCTGAGAAAATCGGTCGTGGCCGATCCGCTGCGCCGCAAAAACACCGGCGATAATACCCCCGGGATAATCAGCGTGGACATCGTTCCCGGCGACAGGCTCGCGATAACGATCGCGCCGAAGGGCATCGGCTCGGAGAACATGAGTCGCCTCGCCATGCTCTCCCCGGCCGCCGGAGAAAAAGGAGTGAAGGAGTTCATCATCGAAACGGTCCGCATCGCCGGCCCCAATCCGTGCCCGCCGGTTGTCGTGGGCGTGGGAATAGGCGGGACGTTCGACCGTGTGGCCTTACTCGCTAAAAAAGCCCTGATGCGGCCGATCGATCAGCCCAACCCCGATCAGTACTATGACAAGATGGAGAGCGAGCTTCTGGAGAAGATCAACGAGCTGGGCATCGGTCCGCAGGGTTTCGGCGGCAGAACCACGGCGCTCGGCGTGAACATCGAGACGTCCGCGACCCACATCGCCGGGCTGCCGGTGGCCGTCAACATCAACTGCCACGTCACCCGACACGTGAAAACCGTGTTGTAGAGGGGAGGAGCTTAAAATGTCGGTCAAACAAATTTCCACGCCGCTCACCAGAGAAATCGCGCAGTCGCTGCGGGCAGGGGACGAAGTGCTTCTGAACGGCGTCGTCTACACGGCACGCGATGCGGCGCACGCGCGCCTCGTCGACCTTATAGACAAAAACGAAAAACTCCCGATCGATATAGAGAACGCCATCATTTACTACGTGGGGCCGACTCCTGCCAAACCGGGGCAGATCATCGGTTCGGCCGGGCCGACCACGAGCTATCGCATGGACACGTACGCTCCGCGTCTGCTCGACCTCGGACTTCGCGGCATGATCGGCAAGGGCAAACGCTCTCAGGCCGTAATCGACAGCATGAAGCAGAACGGGGCGGTGTATTTCGGCGCCATCGGCGGAGCCGCCGCCCTGATCGCGAAGACCATAGTCGCCTGTGAAATGGTCTGTTACGAGGACCTCGGCTCGGAGGCGATACGCAAGCTGACGGTAAAGGATTTCCCCGCCACGGTGGTCATTGATTCTTTCGGGAACAATCTTTATGAGATCGGCACACAGGAATACCTGAAGTCGACGGAGACGCCGGCAGACCGCAATCAGCCCCCGGCCTGAGGCCGGAATCAGAGTGTAATATAAATATATCCGGTCGAGGCTCGCCCTCACCGGATATATCCTTCAGCAAAATCGAACGCTCCATTCGTTTTTGTCAGCGCTTTGGAACCTGTACACGGCGCAATTGGGCATGGGCAAGCCCGAGGAAAATCGCTTAAAGCCCCTCATGTCCGGCGACATTCCCAAATAAAACCCCATTACCTGCCATACGAGCATTCCCAGCCAGTGGCCATGCACGAAGCAAACCGCGTCGGGTTTCAGCGTCGGCAACAACTCCGTTCTGAAGCGCTGCACTCGCGCCCCAAACTCGCGGAATGTGTCCGCTCTGTCCCCCATCCGCCTGTCAGGGTCGGCCTCGGCCCAATACGCCTCTGAGATCGGGCGACGCTCATCCCCCGTCATGCCCTGGATGAGACTCGCGTCTATGACGGACATCTCGTTGAGCAGCGGGTGGACGGCAGGGGTAAGCCCGTGCCTGTCGCAGTAGGGCTTTGCGGTTTGCTGAGTCCGTATGAGCTCTGACACGAGCACCTCCGTTGCCTTGAACCTGAGCCGCCCGGCAATACTGGCGGCCTGGGCCAGTCCCGTGCCGTTCAGCGGGACGAGGCGCTCGTCCATAGTCACTCCACCGGCATTGGCCACGCTTTCACCGTGTCGGACGAAGTAAACCCCTGCCACCATTCGCGCTTCCCCCCAAATTCAACCCCGCGGCTTTGCCGGTTCATTGCTGTTCCCGCGCCTCTGCCATTGACATGATCGCGTCGATACTCACAGGACGGAAGCCGTTTACGTCAACGCCCACATTAAACGCAAGTCCTCCTGCCGCGTTTGCCCTCTCGCCGGACGTCCGGGAGTTGTGTATGTGCCCGTAGAGGTGTACTGCGCCGCGAAAATAGCCATCCCATTCTGCTATCGGATAGTGGAACAGCACAAATTTTCGCCCGCTGTGTTTGAGGACGAAATAATCCTTTACCCAAATAAAATCCCGCTCGTACGGCTCGAAGTCGTTGAGGAATTTGTCGTGGTTCCCCCTGATGAAATACTTTTTGCCGCACATGCGGCTCAGGTATCCGTGCGCGACTGGCGCGGGCCGCATGGTCAAATCCCCCAGGATATATATTTCGTCCCACGCCGTAACAGTCGCGTTCCAATTGTCAATCAGCGCCCTGTTCATCTCGGCGACCCCGCTGAACGGGCGCTTGCAATGGCGAATGATGTTCTCATGATCCAGATGCAGGTCGGCCGTAAAGTAAATCACAATTCGTCAGCCACACCCTTCCCCTGCCGCGTCTGCATAAAAATAAACTGAACGGAGCTGTCGCAGTTACCGTGACGCCCGCAAGCCTTATGATACCCCGTCAGGCCGTTTGGAACAACTCCGTCGGGCCAAAAGCGTAATACCCGGAACGGCAGAGCGAAGGCATAGCGGCGGCAAAAGCGCGGGGAGCCCATTTTGGCCGTCCCGTCAAAAAGCCCCCCAAAAATTTCCTCGAACTCGTCCAGGCCTGGGAGTGCGGCGAGCTGACACTTGAGAAAATTTTAGAGCAGACGAGCCTGAAAAAAGCCACATTTTACAGACGCCTGCGTGAACTCCGGCTGTCGAAAGGCTAAAAAAGCGAGTATCAAAACATGTACCTTTTGATACTCGCGTTATTTCCAGTTATTTCCAGCTGACTACCGATTAGCAACAGCAGAATAGCTATATCTTGCCTAAGTATTACACCACAATTTCCCCAAAATTTCAAGCTGAAATTTTAATTTGGGGCAAGTCTCAAAAGGTACA
>JAISSA010000198.1 GCA_031273365.1 Synergistaceae bacterium | reverse complement strand
TCGTCGGTCAGAGAAACGCGCAGGGTATCCCCTATCCCCTGCGCCAGCAGAGCGGAGATCCCGGCGGCGCCTTTGACGATGCCGCCGTCGCCGGGCCCCGCCTCCGTGACGCCGATATGCAGCGGCAGCTCCGGCCACGCGCGCGCGATAAGCCCGTTCGCCCTCACGGTGTCCGCCACGGAAGAGGATTTCGCGGACAGGACGACGTCCTCGAACCCCTGGTCCAGAAGAAGCGTCGCCTGCTCCTGCACGGCGAGAAAAAGGGCCACGGCGCGGTCGCCCTTCGCCGCGTCGAGGTGGCGGGCCGACAGAGAACCCCCGTTGGCTCCAATGCGGATGACGACCCCAAGGTCTCTCGCGACGGCGATCATCTCCGTCAGTTTATGGAGGGGCATGTTGCCGGGGTTGATGCGAATGGAAGCGCACCCCGCCTTCATCGCGGCGACGGCGATCGCGGGATCGAAGTGAATGTCGGCCATCAGAGGCAGGGACGTCCGCTCGTTGAGCCATTTCAAAGACTCCGCCAGCTCCGCGACGGGCAAAGCCACCCGCGCGAGCTCACAGCCCGCAAGATTCAGCCGCTCGCACTGCGCAAAGCACTCCTCCCGCGCCGGGAGCGCGACCTTGAGCATACTCTCGACGCGCGGAGGAGCGCCGCCGCCTATGACGAGGCGACCGATTCTGACCTGACGTTTCATGACGCTCGGCAGGCCAGGTTATAAAAAGAGACGATAAATGTCCTGCCAGGTCACGAACACCATCAGGCAGATCAGCAGGACAAAACCCGCCGTATGAATGATGTTTTCCACCTTTTCGGGCAGACGGCGACGGAAGATCATCTCCAGCAGAACGAAAATGATGCGTCCCCCGTCCAGCGCGGGAAAGGGGAAGAGGTTCAACAGGCCGAGGTTCAGGCTTATCAGCGCCAGAAAGGTGACGAAGCTCCACACTCCCTCGCGCATCGCCCTGCCCGACATGGAGGCGATGCCTATGGGGCCGGTCACGTCCACCTCCTGCTGGCGGGTGATCCATTCCCATATTCCCCTGAGCATCAGGCGCGTCATGTCCCACGTGTAGCCGGCGGCGTTCCTTATCGCCTCCGGAGCGGAATAGCGCACCAGCGCCGGCGTGATGCCCAGCATGGGATATCCCTGCTCCCTGCTGACGGGGATGTCCGTCCTTATCCCGAAGGTCCGCCCCTCCCTTTCGACCGTGAAGTCCACGTCGCCGTTTCTGGCGGCCTCGCGCAGGCTCGCCGACATCTCACGCCACTCCGAAACGGGTTTTTCGTTGACCGCCACGATGCGGTCTCCCGCCTCGAAACCGGCCCGCTGAGCGGGATAACCCTCCATCAGCGTTCCTATCTTCGTGTCGTCCATGTTCAGAACGCCGTGCCCGTATAAAAACGCGGCCGTCAGAATCAGGGCCAGAACGATGTTGTTGAGAGACCCGTCCAGAAGGATCAAAAAACGCTTCCAGGCGGGCTGTTCGTTGAAGCCCCTGCCGGGAAGGACCGTCTCGTCGTCGCCTTCCTCCCCCATCCCCGCCAGACGACAGAAGCCGCCCACCGGAAACAGACGCCAGGACCAGAGCATCCGGGTCTCGTTCTTCTGCCTGATCTGTTTGACGACAGGTCCCATTCCGAACGCGAACTCGTGCACCTGGACGCCCAGAAGGCGCGCCGTGAGATAATGCCCGTACTCGTGCACGAGGACGCATATTCCTATAACGATAACAAACGCGATAAAACTTACCATTGACCTAAAATCTCCTTTTCCCGTCGCATATCGCGGCGCATCGCCCCCTCGCCCACTCCAGAACCTCGAGGGCCTCGGGGAGGGAGCGCGGGGCGACGCCGCTGTACGAGGTCATCGTCTCCTCGACGACGCCGGGGATCGCCGTGAAGGCAATTTCTCTCTTCAGGAACCGGTCGACCGCGACCTCGTCCGCCCCCACCAGAAGCGCCGGACAGGCTCCGCCTTCGCGAAGCGCCTCCTTCGCCACCCGCAGCGCGGGAAAACGAACCTCGTCCACAGGGTCGAAGCTCAGCGTTCTTCCCTCCGGCCGCGGACGCGGGAAGTCATGTCCGGGAGAGAGGCGGTCCGGCCAGAAAAGACAGGACGCGGCGGGGAGTCGCATGTCCGGTTCCCCTCCCAGTATTTTAACGCAACCGTCCTCGAATTCAACCAGACCGTGCACAAAGGAGCCCGGCGAGATCAGGGCCTCCACCCGGTCCGGCGGCAGGTCGAAGAGAAAGGCCGCCTCGATCAGCTCGATCCCCTTGTTCATCAGGGTGGCGCTGTCGACGGTGATCTTCGCCCCCATGTTCCAGACCGGATGCCTCAGCGCCATTTCGGGCGTGACGCTCTCCAGGTCCTCCGGAGTCGACCGGCGAAACGGCCCTCCCGAGGCCGTCAGATAAATTTTACGCGGCTTCTCCGACTCTCCGTGAAGACACTGCCATATCGCGTTGTGTTCGCTGTCGAGGGGACGCAGCTGATCGGCATATCGAACCAGAGGCATGACCCACGTTCCGGCCACGACGATGCTTTCCTT
>JAISSA010000182.1 GCA_031273365.1 Synergistaceae bacterium | reverse complement strand
GCCTCCTGCGCGCAGGAGGCGATCTCCTTCGGGGAGGGGGGCAAGTGCACGATCGACCGCGACCGATGCGTCGGCTGCGGCCGGTGCATCGGCGTCTGCAACGTCGATGCCATCTTCCTTGCCGACTGGAGCGGCACCAGAGACCTCAACTGCAAGATGGCGGAGTACTGCAAGGCGGTGCTGGACGGCCGGCCGCACTTCCACGTCAGCGTCGTGAATCAGGTCTCCCCGTACTGCGACTGTCACGGCGAAAACGACGCCGCGGTGGTGCCGGACATCGGCATGTTCGCCTCTTTCGACCCCGTGGCTCTGGACAGCGCCTGCATCGACGCCGTCAACGCGGCGCCGGCGATCTCCACCAGCATTTTGTCGGAGCGCGAGCACACGCACAACGACCATTTCACCAACATCCACCCCAGAACGGACTGGCGGTTCCAGATCTCCCACGCCGAGGCAATCGGCCTCGGCACGGGACACTACGAGCTGGTGAGCGTGGATTGAGCTCAGGGGGGCCCTCCCTTACCCCAGGAGCCTCAGGAGCGCCGCGGCGGCCATGCCCGTCACGACGGTTCCGAAAAGGCTCCGGGTCCTCCACGCGACGAGAAACGCGGGGACCGCCGCCAGGAGGTACGTGTTGGAAAACGACAGGTTCAGCGCGGCGGGGCCGGAGTCCCGGTCCAGCAGCAGGTCGGGCGACAGGAGCGCCGCCAGGATGGCCGGGGCGATCAGGGAGAGCCATCGCCCGACGATCTCCGGCATCTTCTTCCCCGGCAGCAACAGCAGCGGCGTCACCCGTGGAACGAGGGTCACCAGCGTCATTCCGGCGATGACGAGCCACATCCCGCTCATGAGGCTTCCTCCGTGCGGTCTTTCACGCAGACTCCCGCCGTCGCTCCGGCCAGGGCTCCGAAAAACGCGGCCTGGTTCCCCGCCCCGAGGAGACAGAGCGCCACCGACGCCGCTCCTCCGCAGAGGGCGGCCGCCACGGCGGAACGCCGTCCGCAGGACGGAAGCAGGAGCCCGATGAACATGGCGGGCAGGGCGAAGTCCAGGCCCCAGGCTTCGGGGCGTTCGATCAGGGCCCCCAGCCGATGGCCGGCTGTTCCGGCGGCAGCCCACGTGACCCAGGCGGCGAGGTTGAGCGTTATGGCCGCGGCCGGGTCGAGGTCGCCCCGGGCGAAGTGGATGGAGTGCAGGGCGAAGGACTCGTCGGTCATCATCGTCCCCAGCGCCGCGCGCTGCCACGGCCTCCAGGACGTCAGGCGGGGCGCGACGGCGGCCGACATCAGGACGTGCCGGAAGTTGACGATGAAGGTCGCGCCGATCACGGCGGCCGCACCCGCCCCTCCGGACAGCATCGAGATCGCCATGAACTGAGAGGCCCCCGCGAAGACGAAGAGCGACAGCCCCAAAGTCGCCCGGACGCCGAGCCCCGTCTGTCGGGCCAGAAGCCCGTAGGCCATGCCGATTGGCGCGTAGCCCAGGACTACGGGCAGCGCCCACCGCACGCCCTTTTTAACAGAAGACAGTTCAATGAAAAACAGTTTGATAAAAGACGGTTGTCCGGCGTCTCCGCTCCGCCGGGGTCGCGCAAACCGCAAAAATCGCATCCGCATCTCCTCCAGAATATGTTCTATGCTCCACTTACAGAGTATATCCTCCCGGCTCGAACATAAGGGCGTCGATTCGTCACGATTTGAGCGAAGTGCGGAAGAAGGACTGTATAGGGCTTGTATATTCTGTAAAAACTGCTAAAATGCGGGAAAAATCTTTGTATGGAGGCGCAAGTTATGACGAAAGCCGATCTTGTTGATGTAATCTCTGAAAAGCTGAAAGAACCGAAGAAACTCGTTACCCCGATTGTCGAGGAAGTTTTTGACTTCATTAAGGGCGCGCTGGCGAAGGGAGAGAAATGCACGTTCGTCGGCTTCGGAGTTTTCGAAGTGAAGGACCGCGCCGCACGTGAAGGCCGCAATCCTCAGGACCCCTCGAAGGTCGTGAAGATCCCCGCGAAGAAGGTCCCGGTGTTCCGTCCCGGCAAAGATTTGAAGGAAAGAGTTCTGGCTATGAAGAAGGGCAAAAGATAAAAAGCTTCAGCTCCGGCGGCAATCGTCAACACAACTGTGCACCTGCTTCAGGTAAAGGCCGGGAGGGCGCTTCTCCTCTGCTGCGATCCGAAGTTCGTCTGCGGGCATCCGGGCCAGCATCCTCCCGACCTGAGGCGTTGACAGTTATAATCGTAAAGAAGCCCGTTCGGCTTCAGGATGTTTTTTGCTTCAGGATGTTTTTGCTTCAGGATGTTTTTGCTTCAGGGTGTTTTTTTGCTTCAGAATGGTTTTGCTTCAGGATGGTTTTTTTTGTCGTTTGTGTTATCTGTGTTGTTTTCACAGCTATACTATCACTCGATACGAGGTGTTCAAAATGGCGATCAGGAAAAATATAAAGGATCAGGCGGAAGTTGTCCTTCTGGAAGTGCCGGCCGACAGCGAATTACCGGGCAAACTGGAAAAAATCTCGGAGCAAACGGGACTTTCTCCTCTGGACCTCTTCCGGAAATGGGTTCTTCAGGAAGAGTCGTTGATTGGAGTTCTTCAATCCGGAGCCCTTCAATCCGGAGCTCTCCAAAGCAGTGAGGATCGGCTGTCGGACGAGGATGAAGCGTGTGACGCTTTCTGTCCAAAAACCGCGCGGGAAAACGGCGCGAAAGCCGATTTTCCAGCGCCCGGCAGCCCGGAATATCGGAAATTGCTTGTCAACAGGGTAATGAAACTCAAGAACGAGGGCATGACGCTCACGAGAATAGCCGCGACCTTTAACGAAGAGAAAGTGCCGACCGTAAGCGGAGCGGGGAAATGGTATTCCAGCTCGATCACCAATCTTCTGAACGCGAAAATTCAGGAGTGACCGTAGAGACGTGACCGTTCAGGCCCGGGGGTTTGGAGCCTGAACGGTTACCGGGGACACGAGCCATGAGAATTTTAGTGGATGCCGACGCCTGCCCGGTGAAGGAGATCGTTCTGCGGCTGGCAAAGCGCCGGAACGTTCCCGTCACGATGGTCATCGACACGTCGCATGAGCTGGACGACGGCTACAGCACGGTGGTCACCGTGGACAAAGGGGCAGACAGCGCCGATTACGCCATAACGAGGATGGTGACATGCCACGACATCGTCGTGACGCAGGATTACGGTCTTGCCGCCATGATTTTGTCAAGGGGCGCTTCGGTCCTGGACCAGAACGGTATGGTCTATACCGGCGAGAATATCGACAGCCTGCTGGAAAGGCGATACATCGGGCAAAAGATCAGGCGCGGCGGCGGCAGGACAAAAGGCCCCAAAAAGAGAAATCGGGAAGATAACGAGCGATTCGAGGAGTCGCTCGGCAGGATGCTGGATCGCCGCCAGGCCGATCGAAGCGACGTCTGACCTAAGAGGGCACTTTGTTATGTAGGCACTTTGTCAGGCAGAAAGAAGCGTATCCGTTCAGGCCCCGGGCTGAGCCTGAACGGATACGGTAATTATTTGCTTCCCGAACGGCACTCCTCGACGACGTAGAGGTCCGGCCCGTGCTCCGTGAAGTCGATCGTGACCTTCTTGCCCCTGTAACGCCTGGCGAAGTCGGAGGGGGAAAGGGGCTGTTTCCTGTCGTCGATAAAACGGCAGTGCCCCGCCGCCGGAATGACGGCGGCCTCGCCTTCCGGCGGCTTCACCGTCAGAAGGGGGACGCCGCCCTCCCGCGTCTCCATGCCGACCAGGGTGACGGTGAGCGTGAATATCTCCAGCGCGGCATCCACCATGTTATCCGCCGGTTCATCCGTCAGTCTCTCGCCGGCCGACGCGGGCAGGGGCGAAAAGAGCAGCGCAGACAGCAGCAACAGCGAAAATATTTTCCTCATTCAGAAAATCTCCCTCCAATACTGTAAATGCGGAATCTCCGGCGGGATGTCGGGCAGAGACGGCCCGCTGCTCCCGGCGCTGTGAATTTCCACGATCGAGTTTTCCGCGTGGAGTACGTAGTTTTTCGTCTCCTCGTACTGAGCGAATGCCTCCAGCGCCCCCGACCTCAGCGTCTTGATGCCCATAAAGAGGTTGCCCCGCGCCGCGGATATGCCCACGATCTTGATGTTCCTGAAGGTGTAGGCCTGGCCACCCTTCCACCCTGACTTCCCCGTATCCGGGTCCAGCGCGTACAGTTTGCCGAACCCGATGTCCCGGCACCGCTCCTGGTCGGTGGGCAGCTCGGTAAACGGGATGAAGGTGGCGACGTACAGGAAGCCATCCTGGAAGAAGGGCTCGGCCGTGATGTACTCCGCCTCCGTCGGCTGGTGCGGGTCGTCGATCTTCGGGCGCAGGCGCAATTTCCAGCCGTCCGGGCCCACCGGAACCTGATCCTCGGACACCTCCCCGGACCAGGCCGGCGTGATCGCCGGGACGGTCTTCATGTATTTGAGCGACGTCAGGTCGCTCAGGGTCACGGGGGCCGAGGTATTCCCCGACGGGTAGGACAGGTCCGTCTTCACCTGCGCGTTCGGGTTCTTCGTGTGCAATCCGAAGATGTACTGCTCGTCGTTATGGATCCCCCTCTGCTGGTTGACCTTCTCGCCCGTCGGCATGGTGAGCATGACCTGCCCCGGGGCCATGACGTCGGCGGTGCCGCCAAAGAGCCACTGGTTCCCTTTCCTGTCCTCCAAAACCAGGTAGCCGACGGGAAGGGCTATGGGGCTGTCCTTGTCGGCGCGCAGGCGGAGAATGCTTTTGAGCTTCCACTCGTCGACGGGAACGGTGAGGTCGCAGTGCAGGACGTTGCCCTCGCTGTCGCCCGTAAAAAACTCCTTCGCGTGAAGCTTCGTCTTTTCGTTGTCGTAGAGGTAGTGCACCGGCGTGATTCCCATTCCCAGGGTCGAGCCGCCGGGGCCGGCGTAGCCGTTTTCCGTCGTGATTTTTTTGATGATCGATCCGTTGTCGGGATCGAAAATATAAAACGCCCTGCCCTGGGAGTCGTTCAGGTTGTACCCCAGCCCGCCGGGGATGATGCCCACGTATTGGAACGGGTCATACTCGCCGTTGGGCAGCTTCTTTTTCACCCCCTTCAGCTCGGGCGCGACGATCGTCAGGCCCAGGTCCTCGTAGCCTTCGTAAAATTCCCCGTAGTCGTCGGGGCCGCCAAACGCGTCGCCCCAGCGGTGGACGGAGCCGCTTTTCGGCGTTTCGTAGCGGTCGTTGTCGATGGCCCAGA